>CAMLLF010000531.1 GCA_946480705.1 uncultured Lysobacteraceae bacterium
TTCGACCGCAGCAGCGACGGCGACGGACGCATCCGTCTCGCCCGTGCGCGCGCCGAAGACTGAACCGGCGCGCAGCGGAACCGCCAGCGCGGCCCCGGGTCATCTTGTAGACGGGTCGGGCGCCGGTAGTATTCACGGTCGAGTCCGCAATCGGCGGCGGAGCGACGAGCAGCCGCAGTCGCCGGCGCACAGGTGAGGTCCGCAGGACCAGGGATGCCATGATCGAACTGCTTCTCCAGGGCGCCGCAATCCAGGACACCGGGCGTCGCACCAGCTTCGGGGGGACGGCCGCATGAGCGACGGACGCGCCGCCGACATCACCGCGTTGCTCGCGCGCTGGCGCGACGGTGACCGCAACGTCGAATCCGACCTGCTGCGCGAGGTCTATCCGGTGCTGCGCGAACTCGCGCGCTCGCGGCTGCAGGGCATGAACCTGACGCTGAGCACGACTGATCTCGTCCACGAAACCTATCTGCGCCTGAGCAACGGCGCGGTCGTCGACTATCGCGACCGCGGCCACTTCTACGCCGTCGCCGCGCGCGCGACGCGCCATTTCATCATCGACCACCTGCGCAGCCGCAGCAGCGAAAAGCGCGGCGGCGACCTGCCGTTCGTCCGCCTCGCCGACGTGTCCGACGATGCGCAGATGCCGGAGATCGACCTCGGCGTCGACTGGATCGCCGTCAACGACGCGCTCGAACTGCTCGAAGCGATCGACGCGCAGAGCGCGCTCGTCGTCGAACTCAAATTCTTCTCGGGTCTGACCACCGACGAAATCGCCGAAGCCATCGGCGTATCGCGCGCGACCGTCGTGCGTGACTGGCGCTTTGCGAAGGCGTGGCTGGCGGACCGGTTGCGGTAAGCCGGTTTTTCGACTGGGCGGACACATCCGTTAGCTGCGAACGGGAACAACGATCCGCCTCGCGACGTCGACCGACAAGCCTAATCATTCAAAAATTTTTCGGTCGTAAGACCGATAAATTTTCGCGAAACACTGGTGCGCAAAGCACCCGTCCATCTACGTCTCCGTTCGTATTGCGATTCATTTTGACCGGCACCTACCATCGGAATGCCTTCTGAATCGCGCCGTAAAAACAGGCATGACGGCTGCGGCTACCACCGCGGCCGTCGACGCCCGTGGCGAAATTCCGTTTGCACGACGTTCCCCTTCGGGGAAACGCAACTTCCGTATTTTTTGCAGGGAATTGTTGCCATGACTCGTCTACGCCTCGCCGCGGCGATTTCGCTCGCGGTCGCTTCGCAGTTCGCTTTTGCCGCCACGTTGCAGTCCGTGCCGCCCCAGGTCTCGACGCCGGACGCCTTGACCGACGCGACGCTCGCCAACGGCCATCTGCTGCTTCTCCGCTCCGGTCTCATCGATCCGACCGTGCAGCGCGTCGACTACAGCCGCACGGGTGCTGCCGCCGACGTGGCGAGCAGCCGCTTTGCGCTGATCCAGTTCGCCCAGAACGACCACCAGGCGCGCGAGCGCCTGGAGAAGCTGGGCTACACGATCGTCGCCTACGTGCCGAACTACGCATACATCGTCGACCTCGGCGACAGCCGCGATCTGGCTGTCCTGCAGAGCCGCGCCAGCGGGCGCTGGGCCGGCTACTTCCAGCCCGGCATGAAGCTCGAGCCGACGCTGTATGACCTCAATCGCGGCGCGCTGGCGGAATCGCCGGCCGGCGGCTACGACATCCAGGTGTTCGGCTTCGCAGGCCAGTCCGCGCGTCAGATCGGCGAAGCGCTGACCAAGCTGGCCGGCGCATCGGTGACGGTCGTCGGCGAAAACCCGAACCTGCCGAACGTGCGCGTGAATGTTCCTGCAACCAAGCTTGCGCGCCTCGTCGAAGCCGCCACGGCGCTCGAAGGCGTGTCCTTCGTCGGCTACTACGCCCAGCCTTTCGCGAACAACTCTGCGGCGATCGGCGCGATCCAGGGCAACAACACGAGCACGGCGGGTGCCGGCAGCGGCGCACCGACGACGCCGGCGCCGTTCTTCGACCACAACATTTTCGGCTCGGGCCAGATCGTTTCGATTTCCGATTCGGGCACCGATGCGAACGAAGCCTGGTTCACGACGCTCGACAAGGGCAGCGGCCCGGTCACGGCCATCGCGGTCGGCGAGTCGCCGGTTCCGCCAGCCGTGACGACGCCGAACGCGTCGAACAAGATCGTCAACTACTACGTGCAGCCGGGCGCGACGTTCGGCGACAACAACGCCCAGTGCACGCCGTCGTCGTCGCCGACGAGCTTCCACGGCACGCACACCTCGGGCACCGTCGCTGGCGACGCCGCCGGCACGTTCTCGCCGACGACCTACCTCGCCTCGACACCGACGGCGCTGAACCACGAACTCGCCGACGGCATGGCGCCGAACGCGCAGCTGCTGGTGCAGGACATCGGCAACGACACCTCGGGCTGCCTCGCCGGCGGGCCGATCAACGACATGTTCACGCAGGCAACGCGCAGCAATGCGTTCATTCACAACGCGAGCTGGGGCGCGCCGACCGGCAGCGCCTATTCGGCCAACGACGTGCTCGCCGACCGCGGCCTGCGCGACAACGAAGGGCTGCTGTTCGTGGTTTCCGCCGGCAACAGCGGTCCGACCGTGGGCTCGGTCGGCACGCCGGGCAACGCCAAGAACGCGATGACCGTCGGCGCGCTCGGCCATGCCGGCGCGATCACGATCGCGAGCTTCAGCAGTCGCGGCCCGACCGACGACGGCCGGGTGAAGCCGGACATCATGGCGCCGGGCAGCAGCACGATTTCCGCGTCAGGCGATGCCAGCTCGGGCGGTGCGGCGGAAGCGCCGGTCACGAAGTCGCTGTCGGGCACGTCGATGTCGGCGCCGACCATTTCCGGCGGTGCTGCGCTGATGCGCCAGTTCTTCGCCGACGGCTGGTATCCGCGCGGCGCGAAGACGGCGGCCGATGCGTACAACCCGACCGGCGCGGTCATGAAGGCCGTGCTGCTGAACGGCACGAACACGCTGACGACCAACTTCGGCGGCAACAACTTCGGCTGGGGCCGCATGTGGCTCGACGGCAATCTGTTCTTCGCCAGCACGCTGACCGGCGGCGACGACACGCGGCGCCTGCGCGTGTTCGAGCGCACCCAGCTGTCGGGTATCAAGACCGCCGAGACGCACACCTACACGATCAACAACGTGGCTGCCGGACAGCCGCTGCGCGCGACGCTGGCCTGGTATGACGTGCCGGGCAATCCGGGTGCCGCGATCGCGCTCGTCAACAATCTCGATCTGGAAGTCGTCGCGCCGAACGGAACCTACCTCGGCAACGTGCTGACCGGCGGCGCGTCGGCCACGGGCGGTACCGCGGACGTCCGCAACAACGTCGAACAGGTGCTGCTGACCGCACCGGTCGCCGGCACCTACACGATCCGCGTGAAAGGCACGAACGTGCCGGGCGACGGCAGCGCGAATTCCGCACTGCAGGGCTACGGTCTCGCGGTCAGCGGCAGCTTCGGCCTGCCCGCGGGCGCGGCGCATCCGGCGCCGACGATCACGACGGCGAGCACGGTCGGCAATTCCACGCAGGTGAGCTTCACCGGCGCCGGCGGCGCGCAGAGCTATCAGCTCTATCGCTCGAACCAGTCGTGCGCGAACTCCGCGGCGGGCGATTTCCATCTCGTCGGCACCGGTGCGGCGAGCCCGC
>CAMLLF010000532.1 GCA_946480705.1 uncultured Lysobacteraceae bacterium
GCTCATCTGGTCCATCGTGCAGGCCTGCAGGTAATGTTGTGTTATCTCAGCACCATTGAGGGGGGCTTGTTCAGACCTTCCCTAGAGGATCAACAATTTTTATTTCCACGCGCATTACCTCGCTGGAGTAACAACTATTTCACCGGAGCGCCGCAAGGCGTTGAATTGTAGTGCCCCCAGCGATCGGCGATCGCGATGGTCGATCCGAGGCGGTCGCGCAGCTGATAGCCGACTTCTGACGGCGCCGCCGTCGTGCTGTTCGCGGTCTCCGTAACGACGCGCGTGTACACGGCTGGACCGAGTTCGATCCGGTGTACGGTCTGGCGTACGGTCTGGCTCGACGTGACCTGTTGTTCGTAGCCATCGGCACCGTAGTGGATCGTCACGCGCGCCGGAGCGCCGGGATAGTCACGCTCGACGCGGCGATACCGCGCATTGTCCGGTGGCAACCTTCCGGCGCGGCCGCTTGCGCGGCACCTGCAGGCCGGCCTGACGCCACAGACGATGTGCTCGCTCCATGCCCCTGGCATGTCCCTCACGTTTCAGGTAGATGCGAATCCACCGGTAGCCGAATCGCGGATAGCGAGCCGATAACTCACGCATCGCCGCAATTGCCGGCGCGTACTTGGTCGCCATGCGCGATCGTGTCAACGGCAACTCAATTCTGACCCGCACGGCGGTTGGCCCGTGCCTGAATTCATGCCAGCACTGCGCTTTCATACGAGCGCGGACGGACCGAACCGCTACGGGCCGCTTGCCTCGAACCCATCCACGAACACGCGATCGATCACCGTGATCAACCCCCGCATCCCGCTCGTCGTATCCCCATGCTGTTCGCAGAAGTACCCGATGCTGCCGAGCCGCGTGAATTGCAGACCGCTGCTCCAGGCCTGCGAGCTCGGTGCGGTGTTGGTGTTGCAGTTGATCGAGCAGCGGAAGCGGTTGTCGTCGGCGACGACGTTGTGGAGGCCGCCGCCGTTGCGGAAGACGACGCGGTCGTACTGGTAGATCACGAGCGTCGCCGGGGTGAAGGTCATGTCGGGGTTGGCGATGACCTCGAACGTGCGCTCGCCGGCGGTGTTCGCGCCGGCGAGCGCGAGCACCGCGGCGGCGATGACGCCCGCGAGGTCAGCCGAGAAAGCGCAGGTTGCTCGCATCGAAGCGGTGCAGGCTCGGGAAGATGTCGGCGATGTCGCCGCTGCTGACGCCGAACCATGCGGCAAGTGTCGCGGCGTACTGGTCGACGGACGTGGTCGGGATGATCTGTCCGTAGCCGGTGTCGTCGGGGTTCGCATTCGGGTTCGCGTCGGTGCCCTGCACGAGCGAGGGCATGCGGCCGTAGAAGCGCGCGCCGCGCACGGCGCCGCCGAGCACGAAGTGATGTCCGCCCCAGCCATGGTCGGTGCCGTCGCCGTTGACGGCCAGCGAGCGGCCGAAGTCCGACGCGGTGAACGTCGTAACGTCCGGGCCGGTGCCGAGTTCGGTCATCGCGGCCTGGAACGCGGCGAGCGCCTGCGCGAGTTCGGCGAGGTTGCTCTGCTGCGTGTCGATCTGGTCGTCGTGCGTGTCGTAGTCGCCGGTGGAGACGTAGAACACCTGCCGGCTCATGCCGAGCGCGGTGCGCACGCCGATCAGGCGCGCGACCATGCGCAGTTGATTGCCGAGGCTCGTGTCGGGGAACGGCGTGGTCAGCGGCGGCGCGCTGTCGAGCGCGGCGCTGACGATTTCGTAATTGTCGATCGCGCGCGAATGCGCGCGTGCGTATTCGCGTTCGAGCACGTGGGCCTGCGTGCCTTCGGCGATCAGCGCGTTGTACGCGGCAGCGCCGCCGGGGTTCTGGCCCATGATCCAGGACTCCGAGCCGTCGCCGAGGTAGCTCATCTTGTCGACACCCGACGCGTCCATCGCATACGGATTGACGATCGCGGCGCGCAGGTAGCGGTTTTCGTTCGCGAGCGAAATGCTCATCGGCGCGAGGCCGGCATTGCTCTGGTACAAGAGATCCGCGATGCGGCCGCCCCAGCCGTCGGCGTTGGCGTCGTCGGGACGGCTCGTCTGCCAGTAGGTCGACTGGTCGTCGTGCGAGAACAGCTGCGGCGGCACGGGCACGTTGCCGGCCTGATAGGCGGCCTGCGTGACCGGCTGCAGCAGCGTTCCGACATTCGCGACAACCGCCATTTTTCCAGTGTTGAACAACGAACGCAGTGGTGCCAACGCCGGATGCAGGCCGTAGCTGCCGCCGTCGCTCGGCAGGCCGCCCGGCAGGCCGCCGCTCGCCGGCAGCGCGGTCAGGCTCTGCGCCTGGATCGCCGCCTGTTCGAGCGCGAGGCCGCCGCTCGACACGAGTCCGTTGCGCGACTGCCGATACGCCGCGTACTGCGTCGCGCTGTAGGGCACGACGCTGTTGAAGCTGTCGTTGCCGCCGCTCAGGTAAACGCAGACCAGCGCCTTGTAGTCGCCGAACACGTAGCGGCGCGTGTTGGCCGCGGCGGCGAGCACGTTGAGATTGCCGAAGGCGGTCTGCAGGCCGACGCCGCCGAGGGCGAGCGCGAGGCTGCGGCGCAGGAACTGGCGTCGGTTCGGATTCATGCGCGTGCTCATTTCTGCACCGAATATTCAGGCGAGTTCAGGATCAGGTACAGCGCGTTCTGCACGCGCACGCGGCCGAGCGCGGAACCGTAGTCGTCGGCCGTGAGCTGCTGCAATTGCGTCAGGATCGTCGCGCGCATGAACGGCGACATCTGTCCCGAGAGAAACAGCAGGTTGTAGCGGTCGAGCAGCGCGCCCGGATTGCTCGCGGCGAGCGGCGCGTCGCGCGCGAGGTTCATCTGCAGCGTGTCGGCGAAGTCGCTGTCCCAGCAGCGGTCGCTGCCGGTGTAGAAGCAGAACAGTTCGTAGAACAGCCGGTTCGGCGTCGACACGGCGAGCGAGTCGGACAGGATCTGGAATTCCGGCGCGCGCATGCCGGCGGTACGCACTTCGCCGGGCGGGCTGTAGTCGGGCTTGAAAAAATTGAACACCGTCGGCGAACGCAGCGGCGCTTCGCCGAGGCGCAGTTCCAGCGGCGGCCAGGTCGAGAGATTGCCGACGCGGCCGTTGCCCGCGCGCGCATCCATCGCACGCCACATATGCGTGAGTTTCAGCAGCGGCTCGCGCAGCTTGCCGAAGGTTTCGGGCCGCTGCAGGTGCCCGCTGCGCGCCTCGGCGTCGAGCAGCACGGCGCGCAGCACGGCCTTCATGTCGCCGCGCACGCCCTGCCCGTTGTTCGCGAATGCGGCGGCGACGCGGCGCACGTAGGCCGGGCTCGGATTGCTCGTGACGAGATTCTGGATCAGCCGGCGTGCGATGAACGGGCCGACGTTGGGATGATTGACGATGTTCGCGAGCGCCGCGTCGAGTTCGGCCGTCGCATTGCCGCCGTGCGGCAGCACGCCGCCGGGCAGGCTGACCGTCGCGTAGTTCAGCAGCTGCTTGTCGGTCGTCGTGTCGTGGTACGCCTCGACCGGCTGCATCGGCTGCTGCCATGGCGCCTCGTCGCGGTTGCCGGGGCCGCACCAGAAATACGTCTCCTCGTCGCAGCACGTGTAGGTATTCGCGCCGCAGCCGACGTTGCTCCAGTTCCAGCCGGTGAACACGGCGGCAAAGCCGCGCACGGTCGCCT
>CAMLLF010000533.1 GCA_946480705.1 uncultured Lysobacteraceae bacterium
CAAAGCGCAGGCGATGCCGGCGCAGGTCGGTGGTCAGGCGCAGCAGCGGCTCGCCGATCGTGCCGACCGGCAGGCTGAATTCCGGCGGGTTGTTGTAGGGATTCGGATAGGCCTCGAGACTCAGCCGCGACCAGATCAGGAACACGCGGCGCAGCGTCGCCTTGTCCTGCGCACCGAGCACCGCCTGGCCGCCCGCGGTCGTCGCGCCCTGCAGCCAGTCGGCCGCGAGCGGAAACGCCGCGCCGGTCCAGCGCGAACGATCCGACACGCTGAAGGACAGCGCGCAGAAACTGCCCTGCTGCGTCGGCGGCGAGGCGCGCATGCACGCGTCGACGCGATCGATCACGTGCATGAGCAAGGTGCGTCCGCGCTGCGCCCACTGCGCGCGCGCGGCGGCATCGGGATCGACGAGGCTCATGCACGCGAACAGCGCGGCGTGTTCCTCGGTGTTGACCGGGCTCCAGGTGGAACCGCCGTTGTCGTCGCCCGGAATGTCGCCGCGATCCATCGCCTGCGCCGAGGAGAGCGCGAGCTGCCGCAGGCCGTTCGCGTAGACCGGATTTCCGCCGGCCGCCCACTGTCGCAACTGCGGCAGGTCCGCCGCGGCTATCCAGAGGCGCGGATGCGTCGCCAGTGGTTCGGTTCGACCCTGGCCGGCCGCCAGCACGCCGAAGGCCAGCACCAGCAGATAACCCAGCACGCGTTTCATGAAACCTCCCTTCAGCACGGAATCGACGCTCGCAGTTGCGCCGCGGCGTCGCGGCTTCCGCCATCGGACCGACCGGCGGTCGTATCCGCGGCGCGAACGGCACGTCGCCGTTGGTCTGCCGCATCGAGCCGACGGACGGCAGCGCGTCGCAGCGGCGAGGGCACATCGCTTGCAACGCGAGTGCGATGACTGTCGACAGGGGGAAGGCGGAAATGGACGAGGATTTCCTGGCGCTGCTCGAGCGCTGCCGCAACGGCGAGGCGCACGCGCAGCACGCGCTGGCCGCGCTGGTCTATGCGGATCTCAAGCACATCGCGCGGCGCCATCTGAAGCGCGGCCGCTGGATCAACACGCTCGACACGACCTCGCTGCTGCACGAGTCCTACCTGCGCCTGGGGAATGCCGCGGAGCTGCCGCTCGCCTCGCGCGCGCATCTGCTGAACGTGGCGTCCCGCGCGATGCGCCGCGTGGTCTGCGATCACGCGCGGCGCCGCCTGCGCCGGCAGGATCCGTTGCCGGTTCTGCTCGACGACGATGCCGCGCTGTTCGACGAGGCGCGCCGCATCACGGCGCTCGACGACGCGCTGCGCGATCTCGCGCGCGTCGAGCCGCGGCAGGCGAGCGTCGTGGAATGCCGCTTCTTCACCGGGCTGTCGCTCAGCGAGACCGCGCTCGCGCTCGATGTTTCCGAGCGCACCGTCGAACGCGACTGGGCCGATGCGCGGCGCTGGCTCGCGATGCAGCTCGCGGCAGCCTGAGATTCGCTATGAAAGGCCGCTGCAGGGACGCCGCCGCTTGAACACTGCGTTCCTCGTCACGGGCGGCGCGCTGGCCGGCGCGCTCGCCGCCGATCTCCTCGCCGCGCACGAACTGCCGCCGCTCGCCGCCGGCGAGCGGCTCGGCCCGTTCGTGCTCGTTGCGGAAATCGGCCGCGGCGGCCACGGCGTGGTCTGGCGCGGCGAGCGTGACGACCGGACCTTCGCCCAGACCGTCGCGATCAAGGTCGTCAAGGCCGGCGCCGGCCTGCGCGCGCGCTTCCTGCGCGAGCGCGCGGTGCTCGGACAATTGCACCATGCGCACATTGCGCGCATCGTCGACGCCGGCGAGCGCAGCGACGGGCTGCTGTGGTTCGCGATGGAGCACGTCGTCGGCGAACCCGCCGACCGCCATGTCGCCGGACTG
This sequence comes from uncultured Lysobacteraceae bacterium, assembly GCA_946480705.1. Next base: position 1,892 of record CAMLLF010000533.1, read on the forward strand.
CGCGACTGGCGCCGCGGCATCGATGTACTGATCGCCGTCGCGCAGGCGGTCGAGCATGCGCATCGCCATCTCGTGGTCCACGGCGACCTGACGCCGGGCAACATCCTGATCGCCGCCGACGGCATGCCGCGCCTGCTCGATTTCGGCATCGCACGCCGGCTCGACGACGCGGAATCCGGCGGCGACGTGCTGTTCACGCCGGGCTACGCGAGTCCGGAACAGCGCGCCGGTCGGGCGCTGACGACCGCGTCGGACGTCTATCAGCTCGGCCGGCTCGTGCAGCGCTGGCTGCTGGAAGGCCGCGGACCACAACCGCCGCGCTGGGCGCAGCGTCTGCTCGCGCCGGTCGTCGCGCGCGCGACGGCGGCGGAACCGGCGCGGCGCCATGCGGAAGTCAGCGCGCTGCGCGAAGACCTCGCGCTGATCCGCGCCGTGCGCGTGCCGCGTCATGTGCCGTCGCCGCCGTCGTTGCGGCTGTCGCTGTTCCTGTGCCGGCACCGGCGCGCGGCGCTGCTCGGCGCCGTGCTCGTCGCGCTGTCGGGCGTGATCGCGGCGCAGCAGTGGGCGCACCATCGCTATGCGCGCGAGCGCCTGCTGCGCGACGCACGCAGTTCGCGCGAAGTCAGCGCGTTCATGAGCAGTCTGTTCCGCGCCGCGAATCCGAACGACAACGGCGGCCGGCGCGTCGACGCCGAGGAAATCCTGCGCCGCGGCGCGGAACGCATCGCGCAGGATCTGTCCGGCCAGCCGCGCCTGAAGGCAGATCTGTCACTCGCGATGGCCGAAGCCTACCTGCAGCTCGGCCGGACCGAGGCCGCCGAACCTCTGCTGCTGCAGGCGCTGTCGCTGCGCATCGACGGTGATGCGGTCGCACTCGCGCGCACGCTCGAGGTCCAGGCGCTGCTGCGGCACCGCCAGGGCCGCTTCGGCGAAGCGCTGCAGGCGGCGGATGCGGGCATCGCCGCGGTCGCGCAGAGCGACGACGTGCTGCTGCGCGCCGATCTCGGCAGCCGCCGCGGCAACGCGCTCAAGGCGCTTGGCCGGCTCGACGAAGCCGTCGCCGAATTCGATGCGTCGATCGCGCGGATCCGCACCGCCGGCAGCGACAGCGACGCGCTCGCGCGTCTGCACAACAACCGCGGGCTCGCGATGATGCAGGTCAGGCGCCTGCCGGCCGCGCGTGCGGATTTCGAACAGGCACTCGCGATCTACGCGCAGCGCTACGGCGAGGACCATCCGCTGTGGAGCGGCGCGGCCTCGAACCTGAGCTGGGCGCTCGGCGAACTCCGGCAGTTCGACGCGGCGACGACACTGATCCGCCGCCGGCTGCGGATTTCGGAACGGCTCTACGGCGTGCAGAGCGCGGAATTCGCGAACGACCTGAACGTGCTCGGCGGCATCCTCGGCGATCAGGCGCTGCGCCGCGAAGCGATCGCCGAATTCGAGCGTTCGGCGCGGATCTGGCGTGCCGCGCTCGGCCCCAATCATCCGGCGCCGCTGCATCCGCTGCACAACCTCGGGCGCCAGCGCCTGCTGCTCGGCGAGGCGCAGCGTGCCGCCGACCTGCTGGCCGAGGTCGAAGCGCAGCGCCTGCGCCTGATCGGCGCCGCGCATGCGGACACGGCCGACGTGCAGCTCGATCTCGGCGATGCGCTGCGCGCGCTCGGGCGCGAGCGCGATGCGCGCTCGGCTTATGCGCGGTCGCTCGCGGCATTCTCGGCGATCGCGCAGACGCCGCCGCAGCGCCTCGCGGAACTGCGTGCGCGGC
>CAMLLF010000534.1 GCA_946480705.1 uncultured Lysobacteraceae bacterium
GTACCGCACCTTCCGCGACGCGGTGAAGGTGCCGATCCTCGCGAACATCACCGAGTTCGGCCAGACGCCGCTGTTCACGACGACCGAACTCGGCGCGGCCGGCGTCGACATCGTGCTGTACTGCTGCGGCGCGTATCGCGCGATGAACCAGGCCGCGCTCAACGTCTACGAGACGATCCGCCGCGACGGCACGCAGAAGGCTGCGGTTCCGACCATGCAGACGCGCGATGCGCTGTACGACTACCTCGGCTACCACGCCTACGAACGCAAGCTCGACGAGCTCTTCGCGAGCAAGCCCGCGGACTGATGCCGTGAACGAAGCCGGGCCGGTCACTGCCGCACCGCCGCGCCGTCGCGACTGGGCCGCGTATTCGGCCATCGTCGCCACGCTCGTCGGCCTGCTCGCGCTCGGTGTATCGGCATACACCGCGCTGCTGCAGCGCCAGCAGGTCCGCGCGCAGGTCTGGCCGCGGCTGCTGCTCATGAGTTCGGAAACGCAGCAGGAAATGCTCGTCATCAACAAGGGCGTCGGCCCTGCGGTGATCCGCAGCCTGCGCGTCAGCGTCGGCGGCGTCGCGCAGCGCGACTGGGCAATGCTCGCCAAGACGCTCGGCCTGAAGCCGGACGACTACGTCCAGTCGACGGTCAACAACGTCGTGATCAGCGGCGGCGAACGCTACGTGATGGCGCAGTTCCCGCAGCCCGAGGTCTGGGCGCGCGTCGGAACGGCCGTGAAGCGCATCGAGCGGCGCCTGTGCTACTGCTCGACGCTCGAGGAGTGCTGGGTCGTCGACACCGCGCCGGGCCGCGAGGACGGCTATCGCGAAGTCGATCGCTGCGAGCGCGTCGAGGCCGAAGAATTCAACGATTGAAGCACGGCGTCGCGGACTCCTCCGCCGCGCCAACGATGGAGTACATATGAGCGAAGCGGCACAGCAAGTCCTCCCCAAGGCCAAGAAATCGGTCGCGCTCTCGGGCGTCGCCGCCGGCAACACGGCCGTCTGCACGGTCGGCCGCAGCGGCAACGATCTGCATTACCGCGGCTACGACATCGCCGACCTCGCGGAAAAAGCGACCTTCGAGGAAGTCGCGTACCTGCTCGTGCACGAGCATCTGCCGACCGCGTCGGAACTCGCCGCCTACCGTACCAAGCTCAAGCGCCTGCGCGGTCTGCCGCAGCCGGTCAAGGCCGCGCTCGAACTGCTGCCGGCGTCGACGCATCCGATGGACGTCATGCGCACGGGCGCCTCGGTGCTCGGTACCGTGCTGCCCGAGAAGGAATCGCATCCGATCTCCGAGGCGCGCGACATCGCCGATCGCCTGATGGCCTGCTTCGGCTCGATCCTGCTGTACTGGTATCACTTCAGCCACAACGGCCGCCGCATCGTGACGGAAACCGACGACGCTTCGATCGCCGGCCATTTCCTGCACCTGCTGCACGGCAAGCCGGCCAGCGAGCTGCACGAACGCGCGCTCGACCAGTCGCTGATCCTCTACGCCGAACACGAGTTCAACGCGTCGACCTTCACCGCGCGCGTGATCGCCGGCACGAACAGCGATTTCTATTCGGCGATCACCGGCGCGATCGGCGCGCTGCGCGGCCCCAAGCACGGCGGCGCCAACGAAGTGGCGATGGACATCATCTCGCGCTACCGCAGCGCGGACGAGGCCGACGCCGATATCCGCGCTCGCATGGAGAAGAAGGAAATCATCATCGGCTTCGGTCACCCGGTCTACACGATCGGCGACCCGCGCAATCCGATCATCAAGTTCATCAGCCGGCAGCTCTGCGAGGCGGGCGGCAACCGCACGCTGTTCGAAGTGTCCGAGCGCATCGAGACGCTGATGATGGACCTGAAGAAGATGTTCCCGAACCTCGACTGGTACAGCGCGTCGAGCTACCACATGATGGGCGTGCCGACGGCGATGTTCACGCCGCTGTTCGTGATCGCCCGCACGTCGGGCTGGAGCGCGCACATCATCGAGCAGCGCATCGACGGCAAGATCATCCGCCCGAGCGCGAACTACGTCGGCCCGGACGATCGCGCCTACGTGTCGATCGAGAAGCGCTGAGCACCGAAGGCGTATCGCCGGCCCCGGGAATGGCCGCGGCAGCTGCGCGAAAAGAAAAAGGGGCCTCGCGGCCTTTTCAGGGAATCTCTAAAAACCGCCGTTCCGGCGACTTTTAGAGTCGCCGAGTCCGGCGCAGGTCCGGACTCGGCTCCGCTGATCAATCGCTTTTCGCGAAGCGGCGCATGACTGCGCCGCGGGGTCGGCGACATTATTCTTCGACGTTCCCTTTTCGTTGCGGCGTTCGCAAGCCCCTTCAGTCGATCGAGAAGCTCTGCAGCGAGACCGGCGTCGTGCTCAGCGTCAGGCTCCAGCCGTCCAGCGTACCGGTGTCGGCGGATGCCGAATCGCCGATGCACAGCTGCCAGTTGCCGACCTTGTTCTGGCCGGCCAGAGTGCCGAGATTACCCGCCGTGGCGGCCCCCGGCGCCGGTGAATACGAGCAGGGCGAGCCGGCGAAGGCGCAGATGACGTCGCCTGTCGCGAGATCGCTCGGCACCTTGCCCATCTGCTCGGCCGGATTCGCGGCGGCGTCGTCGTAGGTCAGCGGGTTGGCGATCGCTAGGTTCGAGTTCTCGCCGAAGCCGGCCGTGTCGTTGCCGTCGTCGACGGTTTCCGCGACGCCGGGACGCGAGGTCAGCGTGATCGTGCTGCCGCCCGGGCTGACCAGCTTGATCGTCAGATCGCCGACGAAGGTGTGGCTCATCGCGACCTGCACCGTCGCCGTGGCGACCGTATCGCCGCCGCCGCTCGGCACGGCGATCGTATTGCAGAGCATGGCGCCCATCGTGCCGTTATAGGTGTTGTCGGGTACTGCCAGCGCGAGACCCGGGCCCGCCGTATACGTCTGTGCGCCGGCGGTGCCGAGGCAAAGCATCAGAACACCGAATACTGCAAAATTAAAAAGACAAGAAACTCGCATTTTGCGCATGGATCACTCCCCAAAAGAAAAATCTGCTTTGGGATCCGTTACCGCAACACAACGTCCCTTCGCGCGGCCTCGCCGGCCAGTGGATACCGCCTCTGATCCGCATGTCCTCCGGCGACGGACAGGACGTCGCCCGCTTCCGGAAATCATGCGGACGGCAACAGTACGCCGAGGAATCCGGTTCGGTCAAAAAATGTGACGGGCGTCACCTGGTTGCCGGGCTGGCTGGCTTCGGATGCCCGGGAGGCGGGCGCGGGCGTCCGCCGGCCGTCCCTGTCGATTCGGCCGTGTCGCGCAGGAAGTAGGCGCTGCCGGACTGCTTTCGCAATGCTCGTCCGGAAAGAGCGCCGCCGCGCCGCAGCGCACCCGTCATAGGGCGGCCGCGAGCCGCGTGCCCTGGGCGATCGCGCGCTTGGCGTCGAGTTCGGCGGCCACATCGGCGCCACCGATCACGTGGGTCCTGAGACCGAGCGCCGTGGCGGCATCGTAGTCGCTGCGATTGGATTCCTGCCCGGCGCAGAGTACGACCGTGTCGACCGGCAGCACCTGCACCTCGTCGCCGGGCAGGATGTTGGCGACGTTCATCTCGAACACGTTGGGCCGCTGCTGCTCGAGCAGCGCGCTGGTCTTGCCCTCCTTCTTCGCCGCCTCGTACTCG
>CAMLLF010000535.1 GCA_946480705.1 uncultured Lysobacteraceae bacterium
CACCGTGCAGCGCAGCGACCTCGACGCGATCTACCGGCTGCATTCGGATTCGCGCGCGATGCGCTACTGGAGCTTTCCGGCCTGGACCGAGCGCCGCCAGGCCAACGACTGGTTCGAGCAGCGTCAGCGCCTGGCCGAACGCGAGGAAGTCTGGCCGTGGGCGATCACGCTGAATCCGGGCGACGACACGCTGGTGGGCATCGTCACGCTGTTCGCCGTCAATCGCGGACAGCAGCGCGCCGAGGCCGGCTATCAGCTCGACCCGTCACACTGGGGTCAGGGCTACGCGCAGGAAGCATTGCGCGCGGCGCTCGGCTACGGCTTCGACGCACTGGAACTGCGCCGCGTCGAGGCCGACATCGATCCACGCAACGAACCCTCGTGCCGCCTCGTCGAACGCCTCGGCTTCCGCCGCGAAGGCCTGATGCGCGAACGCTGGCGCGTCAACGACGAGATCACCGATACCGCGTTCTACGGGCTGCTCGCGCGCGAGTTCGTCCGTTGAGCCGCGGCACTGCTTCGACCGCATGAGCGACGACGCGCCGTCGCGCCGCGCGTACCGCCGCGGCCTCTTGATCGCGGCGATCGCGTCGGTGCTGTTCTCGGCCAAGGCCATCGTCGCGAAATTGCTGTACCGCTACGGCGTCGACGCGCTGACCGTGCTCGCGCTGCGCATGCTGTACTCCGCACCGTTCTTTCTCGCGATCGCCCTGTGGCAATGGCGCAAGGCAGTGCCTCTGACGCCGCGCGACGGCGTCGCCGTCGTCGGCGTGGGCCTGCTCGGCTATTACCTGTCGAGCTACCTCGATTTCGCCGGCCTGCAATACATCAGTGCCGCGCTCGAACGGCTGATCCTGTTCCTGTCGCCGTCGTTCGTGCTGCTGATCAGCGCGCTCGTGCTGCGCCGTCGCATCACGACGCGCGAATGGGCCGCGCTCGCGCTGGCCTACGCCGGCATCGTGCTCGTGTTCGCGCACGACCTCATGCTCGGCGGCGACCGCGTGCTGCTCGGCGCGCTGCTCGTACTCGGTTCAGCGCTGTCGTACGCGCTGTATCTGATCGGCTCCGGCGAACTCGTCAAGCGCCTCGGCCCGTGGCGCCTCGTCGCCTACGCGATGAGCGTCTCGACCGGCGCCGTGCTCGTGCACTTCGGCATCGCGCGGCCGTGGTCGTCGCTGCAGACCGTCGCCGCCGTGCACGGCCTGTCGCTGTTCAATGCCGTGTTCTGCACCGTGGCACCCGTCGTCCTGACCATGCTCGCCGTCGCCCGCATCGGCGCACCCGGCGCCGCGCAGGCCGGCATGATAGGCCCGGTCTCCACGTTATTCCTCGGCTACTGGCTGCTCGCCGAGCCGATCACGCTGCGCCAGCTCGCCGGCTCCGCACTCGTGCTGCTCGGCATGTACGTGCTGTCGCAAAAGCGCGCGTAGGTTGGCGGTGAGCCGCAGGCGGAACCCCAACATCGAAGCAGTCGCTTCCGGCGATCGCATGGCGGAGGAAGTGCTTGCCGCCGGTCGAAAACCGGGCAGGAAGCATTTCCTCCGTCACGGGTTCTTCGTATCGGATCCACCGTGATGCCGGGGTTCGCCTGCGGCTCACCCCAACCTACCCAAGCGCCCGCGCTTCGAGCGCGATCGCGTCGCCGTCGACGCGCAGCACGCTGCCCTGGTCGTACCAGTCGCCGAGCACGATGCGCTCGGCCATGCGGTCGCCGAGATCGACGCGGTGCCGCGCCGGACGATGCGTATGCCCGTGGATCAGCCGCGCCGCGCCGTGCACCCCCAGCGCCTCACGCACCGCCGAATCGGTGACATCCATGATCTGCGCCATCGTCGAGCCGGTATGCAGCCGGCTCTGCTCGCGCGCCTGCGCCGCGAACGCGCGACGCTGCGCGAGCGGCTGCGCCAGAAACATCGACTGCCAGGCCGGATCGCGCACCTGCGCGCGGAATTTCTGATACGCCACGTCGTCCGTGCACAACGTGTCGCCATGCATCAGCAAGGTCGGGACGCCGGCCAGATCGACGCGCGTCGGGTCCGTCAGCAACGTCACCCCGCTGCGCGCCGCGAACCCGCCACCGACAAGAAAGTCGCGATTGCCCGCCATGAAATACGCGCGCACGCCGCTGCCCGTCAGCTCGGCCAGCGCATCCTGCACGGACTGCGCGAGCGGCGCGTCGTCATCGTCACCGATCCAGCTCTCGAACAGATCGCCGAGGATGTACAGCGCCTGCGCATCCCGCGCTTCACCACGCAGGAACCGCAGGAAGAGCTCGGTGATCCGCGGCCGCTCGTCGTCGAGGTGCAGATCGGAGATGAACAGGGAGAGAGGCATGGCCGGGGACGATAGCCGGCGGGACGGGAATTGGGAATGGGTGGTCCGAGCAAACGCAAGCGATCCTCGATCATCGCCGCAGGCACGGGCCTCGCGCTCGCGTCGGAAGTTTCTGAGTTGTGAGTGCCCGGTATTTCGATACAGCGTTCTGATTTATGCAGCGAAAAGCAGCAACAAATTTCTACACTCCCAGCACAGGATCTCCCTGTCCAAGCAGAAAGAAATCGTTAGATTCGGTGTACCGGTCATTTACCAAAATCCAGCCATTTTCTCCTACATCTAGTTTCGACTCAATTTTTAAATAGTCGCATGGATTCTCGCAAAAGAAATCATGGGAATCATTACGAGAGAGCCTTCCTCCCAGACCCGCCATTAAGAATCCACCGTAAAATCCTCTAAACATCGGCGACGTCATCCATATTTCTTCGATGAAATCTAAGAACACATCATTCTTCACAGAAATGCATTCTATGTCTATTATTTCGCCAGAAAAGATCTCTTCCACAGAAAAAATTTCCACTCTACTGCGGACGATTTCCTCCTCGATTTCTTCTACTTGAACTTGGCTCATCCATTTTGGAGCAAATAGCTCAACGCTGTTGCGCGGACTCGCCAAGCATACAAGCAGGGATTCGACAGCAAAGCGCTCGCGCACTAACGTCGTCACATATTCAAGTGGAAGCAATCTCATCGGACACCTCGCAGTGCGTCTGGTCACCGTGGAACATGGAATTCATAGGCACCATCTTTCCAGTAGTCATGATTCTTTCTATCTCCTGCGTAGTGCGACCCAAAAGAGCGCGAATCCATGCGAAAAATCTGATGTTCCTTAGCCGTATTCATCTTCTCCGTGAAGCCGACACCAAAGAAGCGGCCGTTGGGCCCGCCGAATTTCAATCCTACGGGAAGGCTTCCAACCTTAGCAGGCTGTCGAGAAATCCAGCAGATCAGCGAGAATCATAGACCCGATCAATCGCGAAGCCGTCGATGCGCAGCGCCGATATTCAGCAACTGGGAATGTTCTCGTACGTATCCGTAGATGCGCGCGCGCCTTCGGATCACCCGATCCGGAAACTGCGTGAATTGGTGGACGGCGTGTTGCGCGATGGACGGTCTGTTCGAAGCGCGCTATGCGAAGACTGGACTATCGGGCGGAGCAGTGCTCCGAGCGACTCAGGTCGCAGACGACCTACTCTCACTCGCTCGCCCGCACTCGTGTGCGTCGACGACTCCAGTTGATTGGCGACTCCCTCACCATCACAGCGTCCTGGTCATCGTCCGCGATCGGAAACACTCGCAGCCAGCGCGCCGCCACTTCTT
>CAMLLF010000536.1 GCA_946480705.1 uncultured Lysobacteraceae bacterium
ATGCGCTGCAGCGGCGCTTCGATGCGGCAGGTCTCGCGGTCGAATTCTCGCCGCTGTTCGGCCGTACCCCGTTCAACAACTGGCGCGTCGTCGCCACGCGGCCGATATAGCGCCTCAACGCGGCAGCTCGCAGCGGTAGCCCTGCGCGGCGAGATGCTGCAGCACGGCCTCGACGACCGCGACGCTGCGTCCGTGCGGCGCGCCTTCGTGCAGCAGCACGATCGCACCGGGCGCGAGCCCGCGCGCGATGCGCGCGACGACGCGCGCCGGATCGGCTTCGCGCGCATCGAAGCCGCGCGCGCACCAGGCCACGCGCGTCAGCGCGAGCGGTTTCAGCGCCGCGGCCACGAACGGATTGGACATGCCGACGACGGCGCGGAACCAGCGCGGCGGCTGCCCGGCCAGCGCGGCCAGCGTCCGCTGCGCGTCCGCGATCTGCGCGCGCATCGCACGCGGCGGCAGCGCCCAGAACCATTTCTCCGGATGCGTCGCGCTGTGATTGCCGATCTCGTGGCCGCGCCGCAGGATCTCGGCGACGAGGTGCGGACGCGCCGCGGCGCGCTCGCCGACGACAAAGAAGCAGGCCTTCGCATCGAAACGGTCGAGCAGATCGAGCATCGCCGTCGTGTCGTCGGACGGTCCGTCGTCGATCGTCAGCCAGACCGTGCGGGCGGTCGCCGGCAACCGCACCAGCACCGGACTCAGCAGACGCGACTGCGGCCACAGCGTGGCCCAGAACAGCAGCGCCTGCGTGCCGAGGATCAGCGGCACACCCAAGGCCCAGCCGAAGCGCCAGCCGACGAGCACACCGCCGATCTGCGCCGCGGCGAACAGCCAGGCCCAGGCCCACGGATGGCGCGGCACGCGCTGCAGCGCGAATGGTGCGGGCGCAGCGAGAGAGGAAGGCGTTGCGGCGATGACTCGGCTCCGGAGGTCGCCGCAGTCGCGGCCGTACGCATCGTAGTGCGGCGCATGCGGCCGGTACAACGCACGCCGCGGGAACGCCTCGTCGCACGTATGGCGTTTTCTGTCCGACCGGCGTCCTGCACCGGCGTTTCGCCGCACCGGCGCGGACGCGAAGATGGCTTACCATCCCCGCAACGGAGCCGCACCATGTCCCTGTCCGACACCGCCCTCATCGTCATCGACGCGCAGGAATCGTTCCGCCATCGCCCCTACTGGAGCGACGCCGACAGCGCGGCGTATTTCGACCGCCAGCAGGCCCTTATCGACGGCGCGAAGCGCGCCGGCATGGCGATCGTGCAGATCTTCCATGTCGAACCCGAGGGCGCGTTCTCGCTGGCCTCGGGATGGGTCGTGCCGCTGGCGCCGCTGCGCGTCGACGCGGATGTCGTGTTCCGCAAGACCCGCCACAGCGCGCTGGTCGGCAGCGGCCTCGACGTGTGGCTGACCGAGCGCGGCATCCGCCGGCTGCTCGTCAGCGGCATCCGCACCGAGCAGTGCTGCGAAACCACGACGCGCCATGCCTCCGATCTCGGCTATGCGGTCGATTTCGTCAGCGAAGCCACGCTGACCTTCGCGATGCGCGACGCGCGCGGTCGCGACTGGAGCCCGGCCGAGATCAAGGCGCGCACCGAACTCGTGCTCGACGAACGCTTCGCGCGCATCGTCACGGTCGAGCAGGCGCTTGCCGCACCGGCACGCCGCGCCGCATGAACCGCGCGGCCGCCCGCACGATTCCGGTGTGGGCAGTCGTGCCGCCGCGCTGCCTGCTGCTCGACCTCGCCGGCCCGACCGAAGTGCTGCGCCGCGCGAACCTCGAACAGGACGAACTGCGCTTCGACCTGCGCTACGTCGCCGCGCGCCGGCAATTGCCGAGTTCCTCGGGCCTGCAGCTGGCCGCGCTCGGCGCGCTGCCGGCGCGGCTGCCCGAGGACGCCGTCGTCCTCGTCAGCGGCAGCGTCGACGACGTGCAGTTCGCGCCCATGCCGCCGCGGCGCGACGACGAGGCCGACGAAGCGCGCATCGTCGACTGGCTGCGCGCGACGCTGCGTCCGTCGCATCAGCTGCTGTCGATCTGCTCGGGCGCGCTGCTCGCCGCGCGCGCGGGACTGCTCGACGGCCGCGCCTGCACGACGCACTTCGGGCTGCTCGACGCGCTCCGCTCGCTCGCGCCCGATGCGCGCGTCTGCGACAACCGCCTGTTCGTCGAAGACGGCAACTGCTGGACCAGCGCCGGCGTCACCGCGGGCGTGGACCTGCTGCTGCACTGGCTCTCGCGACTCGCCGGCCCCGCGTGCACCGCGGCCGTCGCGCGGCAGCTCGTCATCTATCTGCGCCGCAGCGGCAGCGACCCGCAGCTTTCGCCGTGGCTCGAAGGACGCAATCACATCCACCCGGCCGTGCATCGCGCGCAGGACGCCGTGGCCGCCGCACCCCAGCACGACTGGAACCTCGCCGCGCTCGCGCGGCAGGCGAACACGAGCCCGCGTCATCTCTCGCGATTGTTCAACGAACACGCCGGCATGAGCGTGCCCGACTACGTGAACCGCCTGCGCGTGTCGCTCGCGCGCGAGCTGCTGCAGTCGACGCGGCTCGACATGGAACGCGTCGCCGAACGCAGCGGCTTCGCCTCGGCCCGGCAGCTGCGCCGCGCCTGGGCGCGCAGCAACGCCGCACCGCCGCAGCAGGCGCGTCACCGCGACTAAAAAAAACCGCCGCCGGCCCCGTGAGCCGGCGGCGGAAAGAACGTTGCCCGCCAATGAACCGCCAGGCACGCATGACAGGGCCTGGCGGGATTGTGGATAACTCACGCATGTACACGGGCGCGCCGGTCGCGCCCGGCCGGCCTGCTCAGTTCGGATCGAGCTGACAGCAATAGCCTTCGTCGCGCGCCTCGATCGCTTCGGTCTCGACCACGGCCATCGCCTGCAGCACCTTGATCGGCGGCGTGAAGACCTGATACGGCAGCTGTGTCGGCGACCAGCTGAAGTCCCACTCGCGCACGCACTGATCCTTCTTGTTCGGATCGGTCTGCACGAGATAGAAGTCCTGCGTGTCGTTGACCGCGTCCCAGTCGGTGAACGTGCTGCCGGCCATCACGAAGCGATCGCGCTTGTTGTCGATCGCGAGCAGCGTTTCGCGCTTGTCGCTCTGCGTGCTGTAGCGGTACTGGCCGCCGAACGGCCCGAGGTTCGCGTCGACCGCGGTCAGCGCGAAGCCGTCGCCCGCCACCGTCGCGCCGGCGATCGTGCCGGTCGCGACGACGGTCGGTGCCGATGCCGTGGTCACGATCGATTCGACGACGTCGAACGCCGTCGCACCCGCGGTCAGGTCGCGCCAGACCGACTGCACGAGCGGCACGCAGCCGCCGGCGTTGAAGCGCGTCAGATAGACCGACGGACCGGCCGCCGTTGCGGCCTGCGTCGCGCCGACGAGCACGCTCTCGTTGTTGAAGTTCGCCGCGGTGAGCCGCGTGATGCCGTAGTAGTCCTCGTTCGTGCTGTCGACATTGCCGAGCACTGCGTTGCAGACCGGCGCGCCGGTGCTGAGCGTGCGGAACATCAGGCCGCGGCGGTCGGTCGCCCAGGTCTGGCCGCGCGCGGCCGAACCGGCGACGACGATGTCGGGCAGGTTCGCGTTCGCCGAGCGGTTCTCGGTCACGGCGCGGAAACGCAGGCCGAGCGGA
>CAMLLF010000537.1 GCA_946480705.1 uncultured Lysobacteraceae bacterium
CGCGGCGTCGGCGATCGCTGGCTCTGGTTGGGTCGGCGGCTGCACCGCCGCGCTGGCGGGCCTGCTCTGCGCATGCCTGACCGCCGCGCCCCCGCTCGCGCATGCGAGCGGGAAATTGCCAGAGCCGGATGTCGCGGTGACACTCGCGCCTGCCGCCGCCGGATACACGCTCGACCCGGGCTTCAACAACGGCGCGTTCTTCCTCGATCGCTTCGCCGGACCCGACAACGCGAACTACCGCGGCCGCAAGCTCGTGCGGCTGACCAGCGGCGACGTGGTCGTGGCCGGCCTCGTGCCGCGCTTCAACCAGCCCGACCAGTCCGATGGCTACGCCAACATCGGGCTCGTCCGCTACAACGCGGCCGGGCAGCGCGTGGCATGGACCTTCAACTCGATCTACGGCAATTTCGGCAACCAGTACCTGATCTATCCGGGCGGCCAGGCCGGCGGCCAGCTCACGCCGCGCTTCAGCGCGGTCAAGGACATCGAGGCGATCGGCAACCGCATCTACGTGATGGTCGATCACACGCCAGTCGGCGAAAGCCGCGACGTGCATCTGCTCGTGTTTTCCGATGACGGCGCCGAAAGCGGGCGCTTCCTCGGCCATTACGCATTGTTCGCCGGCGCGTTCAACGAGGACGGCGGCGCGCTCGCGGCATTCGATCCGCCCAACGACGGGCAGAAGCTGCTCGCGGCGGCCACCGTATACGGTGGCTCCGGCAACTACATCAGCCTGACCCGCTTCGACATCGGCGGTGCGAACACGCTGGCGTTCGATACCGGCTTCGGCACGACGAACGTGTTTCTGCGCCAGGACGCGGGCGGCTGCTCCGAGGGCGTCGCGGTCGCCGGCGCTTGCCCGATCATCGCGCGGAGCATGGACCTCGGCTTCCGCGGCATCGGCGGCTACGGCCCGATCTACATCGGTGCCGACCGGCAGTGGTCGACCCAGAATGCCGACAGCAACGACTGGGACGCCGCGATCATCAAGCTGAGCAGCGACGGCGAACTGCAGACGGGCTTCGGCGCGGGCACCGGCACGGGCGGCGGCCGCGGCTTCGCCTTCGTGCAGTTCGACCGCGGCAGCAAAGAGGACCGCAATCGCGGCATCGCGGTGCGCACGTTCGGCTTCGGCATTCCGGCCAGCCCGTATCGCGACGAGATTTTCGCGCTCGCGAGCGTGGCGCAGGCCTGCGCGTCCGGGACCGGCATCGCCAAGCTCGACGACGAAGGCCATTACGCGACGACCTTCGGAACTGGCGGCAAGCTACGCTTCGGTGGCTGGGACGATCCCGGCAACCCGCAGGCCTGCGCGGTGTACGGTCCGGCCCAGCCGTTCGCGATCGCACGCGACGGCACCACGCTCGCGATCGCGGGCCAGGCCGACGCCGAGGTCGGCCCGGACTTCATCCCTTCGCCGATGCTTGCCGTCGTCGACAGCAACGACGGCAGCCTCGACCAGATCGCCACGGTCGCGATCGAACCGCCGTGGGCGACCTCCCCGGGCGCTGGCGCGCTCTACGATGTCGCAAGCTCCGGCACCGGCAGCTTCACTGTCACCGGCGACGCCCGCGACCCGACGACCGGCAACACGCTGATGTTCGCGACCGCGCGCCTGGGCAACGACGCGATCTTCGCGGATGCCTTTGACTGAGCGCGCTGCCCGGCCGGCCGCGCGCCGGCCGGGCCCCGATCCTGGCCGCGCGCCATGTGCGAATCCGATTCAGGCCACGTGCTTGGCAGCACGGACCCGGGCGCGCTACGTTCCGCGCATGGAAGCGAAAGCGGCCGACAGCGTCACCGAAAGCGTCACCGAATGGCTGCAACGCTGGCGCCACGGGGACGCCGAAGCGCTCGAACGCCTGCTCCCCCTCGTGTACGTCGACCTGCGCCGGATCGCGCGCGGCATGCTTCGCGTGACACCGGGCCACCCAACCCTGCAGACCACCGCGCTCGTCCACGACGTGCTGCTGCGTCTGCTCGATCGCGCACCGTCCGACTTCGACGACACCGCGCACCTGCTCAACGCGTCCGCACGCATGATGCGCCAGGTGCTGGTCGATCGCGCGCGCCGCAGTGCGAGCGCGAAGCGCGGCGGCGGCTGGCTGCGCGACGAGCTCGAGGTCGCGCTCGAACTGCCGATCCCGGACCGCACCGACCTCACGATGCTGGACCAGGCACTGGACGAACTCGAGTCCGTCCACGAGCGCATGGCGCGGGTGGTCGAGCTGCGCTACTTCGTCGGCCTCAAGGTCGAGGAGATCGCCAGCATCCTCGGCATCAACGAGCGCACCGTACAGCGCGATTGGGTCGCTGCACGAGAATGGCTGCGCGACCGGCTCGACCAGCCGGCCTGACCGGCGCTGCCGCGCGCCGTCGCGGCGGTTCTCGATGAGCGCCCGGGACTCCACCGCGAAGCAGGCGCTCAGGATCCTGCGCGATGCGCTCGACGTCGCCGACGGCAAGGAGCGCGACGCGTTCGTACGCGAGCGCTGTGGCGCGGATGCGGAACTGCTCGCGCGCGTCGGCGTGCTGCTGCGCGGTACCGGCGAGGCCGACGACGGCGCGTCAGAGCCGCCTCCGGCGACCGATCCGCTGATCGGCAAGTCGCTCGGGCCCTTTCGCGTGATCGAGCGCATCGGCCGGGGCGCGAGGACGCCGATTTCGCTCAGGACGCAGCGATCAAGCTGATCCGCCGCGGTTTCGATTTCGACGACGTGCACGCGCGCTTCCTGCGCGAGCGGCGCATCCTCGCCCGTCTCGAGCATCCTAACCTCGCGCGCTTCATCGACGGCGGCGTCGCCCCCGACGGCCGCCCCTGGTTCGCGCTCGAGTTCGTGCGCGGCGAGCCCGTCACGCGCTGGTGTGACGCGCGCGCGCTCGACCTCCGCGCGCGCGTGCGCCTGTTCCTCGACGTCTGCGCGGCAGTTCAGCACGCACACACGCAACTGGTGATCCATCGCGACCTCAAGCCCGACAACATCCTCGTGGACGCCGAAGGCCGCGTGAAGCTGCTCGACTTCGGCATCGCCAAGCTGCTCGGCGGCGACGACGAGCCCCGCGCGTCGCCGACGACGATCGGCCTCCGCCACGCGCTGACGCCCGAGTACGCCGCGCCGGAACAGTTCGGCGGCGGTTCTGCCGGCGTCGCGACCGACGTGTACTGCCTCGGCGTGATCCTCTACGAGCTGCTCACCGGCGTGCTGCCCTACGAGATCGACCGCAGCGACCTCGCGTCCGCCGAGCGCGTCGTGCGCGAAACTCCGCCGCAGACGCCGCTGGCGGCGCTCGCGCGCGCCTCCGGCGCGGATCGCCTGCACCAGCGCTGCACTACGCGCCGTGGCTATCGCCAGTTGCTGCGCGGTGACCTCGCGCACGTCCTCGACAAACCGCTCGCCAAGGAGCCCGAACGCCGCTACGCGACGGTGCAGGCCTTTGCGGACGACCTCGCACGCTGGCTGGACGGCCTGCCGGTGCGCGTGTCGGGCAGCGCGTTGGGCTACCGCGCGCGCAAGTTCGTGGCACGCAACCGTATCGCGATCGCTTTCGCGACGCTCGCAGGCGTGGCCATGGTCGCGGGCATGGCGGCGACGACGGCCGAGGCGGCCGGCCAGTCGCGGTTGGCGAAGAACTCGGTCCAGATCACG
>CAMLLF010000538.1 GCA_946480705.1 uncultured Lysobacteraceae bacterium
GTGTGCAGCTCGTCGATGAACAGGATCACCTGCCCTTCCTGCTTGGCGAGGTCCTTCAGCACGGACTTCAGCCGCTCCTCGAACTCGCCGCGGAACTTCGCGCCGGCGATCAGCGCGCCCATGTCGAGGCTCAGCACGCGGCGGTCGCGCAGATTTTCCGGGACCTCGTGATTCACGATGCGCTGCGCGAGCCCTTCGACGATCGCGGTCTTGCCGACGCCGGGCTCGCCGATCAGCACGGGATTGTTCTTCGTGCGCCGCTGCAGCACCTGGATCGTGCGGCGGATTTCCTCGTCGCGGCCGACGACCGGATCGAGCTTGCCGCTCTCGGCGCGCGCCGTGAGGTCGATGCAGTATTTCTCCAGGGCCTGGCGCTGTTCCTCGGCGCCCTCCGACTGTACTTTTTCGCCGCCGCGCATTTTGTCGATGGCGGCTTCGAGATGCGCCTTCGTCGCGCCCGCGGCCTTGAGCGCGCCGCCGAGTTCGCCGCGGTCCTCCAGTGCGGCGAGCACGAACAGCTCGCTCGCAATGAACTGGTCGCCGCGCTGCTGGGCCAGCTTGTCGCTGAGATTCAGCAGGCGATTGAGGTCGCTCGATACGTTGATCTGCCCTTCCTGACCCTTGACCTGCGGCAGCCGGCCGATCGACTCGCCGACGCGCTGGCGCAGCAGCGGCACGTTGACCTGCGCCTGGCTCAGCAGCGGCACGGTGGATCCGCCCTGCTGGTCGAGCAGCGCAGCCATGACATGCAGCGGTTCGAGCATGTTGTGGTCGCGCCCGACTGCGAGGCTCTGGGCATCGGCCAGGGCCTGCTGCAGGCGTGAAGTGAGCTTGTCCAGTCGCATGGATCACCCGGAATAAAAGAAGGAGGCCGGCATACGCGGCGATGGCGCATGAATGAGGCCGCGCCCGTTCGATTCAAGCGCGCGGCAGCAATGGTTACGATGCGTTTTTCCGTCACGGATCGCCCATGCGCTGGACCGTCCTGCTGCTCGGTGCCTACGGGCTGTTCGGCTCGCGCATCGCCGCGCGGCTCGCCCGCGAACCGGGCTGGCGCGTGTTGCTGGCCGGACGCGACCTCGCCCGCGCCGAAGCGCTCGCGGCACGCTGCCGCACCGATGCGGGCGCCGAACTCGGGCCGCTCGCCATCGATGCGCACGGCGACAATTTCGATACGGCGCTCGCCCGCGAACGGCCGCAGCTCGTGATCCACTGCGCCGGACCGTTCCAGGGCCAGGGCTACACCGTCGCGCGGCGCTGCCTGGCTGCCGGCGCCCACTATCTCGATCTCGCCGACGGACGCGACCATGTAGTGGGTTTCGGTCCCGCGCTCGACGCGACGGCCCGTGAACGCGGGCTGCTCGCGGTCACCGGCGCGAGCACGGTGCCGGGCCTGTCGGCGGCCGTCGTCGATGCGTACTGCAGCACCTTCGCGCGGCTCGACGGCATCGACATCGGCATCAGCCCGGGCAACCGAACCGAACGCGGACTCGCGACGGTCGCGGCGATCCTGTCCTACGTCGGCCGCCCCCTACCCTGGCGCGAGCAGGGTCGCGGGATCGCCGTGCGCGGCTGGCAGCGCCTGCAGCGGCACCGGTACCCGCAACCGGTCGGTGCACGCTGGCTCGCCGCCTGCGACGTACCGGATCTTGCGGTATTTCCGGAACGCTATGGCCCGCTGGTCTGTCTGCGCTTTCGCGCGGGCCTCGAATTGCGCCGGCTGCATTTCGGTGTGTGGCTGATATCGTGGCTCGTGCGCGCCGGCCTCGTGCGCGACCTTTCCCGTCACGCAGCGACGCTCAAGCACATGAGCGAGTGGTTCGCCGGCGCCGGCAGCGACACCGGCGCCATGCATGTAACCCTCGACGGCGTTGGCGCAGGCGGCGGCTCATGCCGCCTGACCTGGGAAATCGTCGCGCGCGACGGCGACGGACCGGAGATCCCGGCAACCGCCGCAGTCGTCGTGGCGCGCAAACTGGCGCGCGGCGAAATCACCGCATATGGCGCGCGCGCCTGCATGGATTTGTTCACATTGGACGAATTTCTGGAGTCGCTCACCGGCTTTGCGATCGACACGTACTACCGCATCACTCCAGAAAGCGTGCCCTGACCGACTCGTCGGCAACGAGGCAGGTAGCATTCCGGCCGAACCAGCGATAGCGGTTTCGCGCGATGAATCGATAGCCTGCATCGCGCAGCGGCCGTGGTATCGCGCGAAGTGCGCCTGACAGGCGCCAGATGCCGCCAAAGCCCGCAATGAGTCGAAGGATCGCGTCGCTGTTGCGATAGCCGCGCCCCCGATCGATCCAGAGAAACGACGTGGGATCGTCGGGATCGAGACCGTGCCGCTGCAATAGCGAGCGCCCGTGATTGCCCTGCATGGCGGCAAACCGGATGCGCCCCGTCCTGTCGTGTTTCAGCAGGAACGCGACCCAGCGGCTGCAGAGCCGGCAGACACCGTCGAACACCACGATGGGTGCATCGCCGGAGGCCGCAGGGTCAGTCGCCACCGTCGGAATCTCCGCCGTCGCCGTCGCCCCAGTCGCTGTCCTCGCCGTCGACATCCCAATCGTCGTCGTCCTGCGGCTCGTCCTCGGGCACGAACACCGGATCGACATCGAGCCAGCCGCGGTAGTGCACGAGTTCGCCGGCGAGCGGCAGTGCGGCCGACACGTCGAAGCAATAGCGCCCGTCCTGTTCGAATTCGCGCGCACTGACGCCGTCGAACCACGCGACCGGCAGCGGAATGCCGAGTGCGCGGACGCGTTCGACCGTCCAGGTCAGCGCGCCGTCCTTCGCGCCCAGCCTGAAATGGAAGGTCACGAGACCGAGGCGCTCGGCGAGCCTTCCCTTGCGCCGCCACATCGTCGAGGTCATGCGGTGGCCGTCGAAGTCGCGCGTCCAGCGCTCGCGCCGCGAGGTCGCCACGATGTCGACCGCCAGCGGCGCGTCGGTCATCGCCGGCGGCATGCCCGTCACGAAGGCGCAGAAGCGTGCGAGCCAGTTGCGGCCGCGCTCGATGGTCACGCGCCCGCGGTAGCGCCGGGCGCCGCCGCGCAGATGCAGCACCTGCACGGTCGCCGGCACGCGCAGCAATGTGCGGCCGAGTGTGCGGCCGAGCAGGCGCGGGAAGATCAGTCGCGAACGCCGGGCCGGCGCCTCCAGCTGTGCGGCGCGATGCGACGCGCGGCGCGCGGGCTCGATCCAAATCAGGCTCGCGAAGCGGCCGGTCGGACGCGAACGCCGGTGCGAGTAGAAGCGCGCATCGGTGAACGTGTCGAACCCGCCGCCGTAGACCAGCGTGATGCCCGCCGCGGCGAGACGCTGCCGCGCGAGCACGTAGAGATCGCAGAGCCAGTGGCCGGGCCGCGTGGCCGTGAAGGCCTCGGCTGCGTTCGCGTCGTGCGCGACGAACGCGGCGCGTACCTCGTCGCCGACCTCGTAGCTCGTCACGGCGATCGCCGGCCCGAGCCAGGCGCGCACCTGCGACGGCGGCGTGTCGAAACGCCGCAGCGCCGCCTCGATCACGCCGGCGGCCAGTCCGCGCCAGCCCGCATGCACGGCGGCGATCTCGCGACCGTCGCTGCTCGCGAGCAGCAGCGGCAGGCAGTCGGCCGTCTGCACGACGCAGACGAGGCCGGG
>CAMLLF010000539.1 GCA_946480705.1 uncultured Lysobacteraceae bacterium
TCGGCATCGACTACCGCAAGGGCCAGCGTGCCATGGGCAGCACGGCGAGCGGCGGGTGCACGGCACCGCACCGGCCGGCGAGGCCGCTGCAGAGGCGATCCGCGCCGTGGTCCTGCGCATTCCTGCAGGTCAGGTCAGCAACTACGGCGAAGTCGCTGCACGTGCGGGACTACCGGGCCGCGCGCGTCTCGTCGGCAAGGTGCTCGGCAAGACGCCCGACGGCGTCGCGGTGCCATGGTTCCGCGTGCTGCGCGCCGACGGCCGCATCGCGTTTCCGCCGCAGTCCAGGCCCTACCGCGAGCAACGCGCGCGGCTGATCGAGGAAGGCGTGCGCGTCGAGCGCGGTCGTGTCGATCTCGCGCGGTTCGGCTGGGAGCGCAATCTGGATGTTGCGATCTGGGCGCCGCCGGTCGATGCAGCGGCGTCGCGCAAGCCCGCAGTCCGCCAGTCCGCGGGCAAGTCTGCCGCGAAGAAGAACCCGCCCGAATCCGCCGCGAGGAAGACGGCACGCGAGCCGGCCGCGACGAAGACCGCTCGCCCGTCCGCTCGCAAAGCCGCCCGCTGATCCGACCGTCGCGCCGACAGGGCCGGTCGTCGCCGCCGAGCGCGCGGATGTGCGCCGGTTCGCGCTTGTGCGCGATCCCCGCCGCTAGGCTCCGCCGCACTGCCGCCGGTCGGACGACGCTCCGGATTCGTGACGGCAAACACATTTGCGCTGTTCGCTTCGTCGCGCCGGCGTCGTTGCGCTGCGTATCGAGTCCAGATGTCATTGGGAGCTACGCATGCAGACGGATCCGTTGGTCGTTCGCACTCGCTGGCGCCGCCGGCTGTGTGCGGTGCTTCTCGCCTGCGCCGCGCCGTTCGCGCAGGCGCAACAGGCAAGCCACAGGCCCGACGCGATCTGGCGTCACGGCTTCGAGGCCGTCAACGCCGGTCCGTTCACCGACGCGGAAGCCGCACGGTTCCTCAATCAGGCGACCTACGGCGCGACGCTGGCCGATATCCAGCATCTGCGCCAGGTCGGCTACGAGGGCTGGTTCGCCGAGCAGTTCGCCGAAACGCCGTCGTACCAGGCGCCGTATCTCGACTGGGTGCGTGCGCAGAACCAGGGCGTCTATCAGCAGCAGCGTCTGGAAGCCTGGCTGATCAACTCGATCGGCCTCTACGATCCGAGCAATCCACCGCGCGTGCACAAGGATCAGCTGCGCCAGCGCGTCGCGTTCGCGCTGTCGGAGATCTTCGTGGTCTCCGACCAGAACCCGGGCCTGCTGCTGCAGGCATGGTCGACGGCGAGCTGGTACGACATGCTTGCCGAGAACGCGTTCGGCAGTTACCGCGACCTGCTCGAAGACGTGACCCTGCATCCGGCCATGGGCGTCTATCTGTCGATGGTCGGCAATCGCAAACCCGATGCGGCGCTGAACATCCGTCCCGACGAGAACTATGCGCGCGAGATCCTGCAGCTGTTCTCGATCGGGCTGAAGCAGCTCAACCTCGACGGCTCGCCCGTGCTCGTCAATGGCCAGCCGGTGCCGACCTACAACCAGAACACCGTGCGCGGCTTTGCGCACGTATTCACGGGCTGGAACTTCAACGACTGCTCGACCGGCGAATATCCCGACTGCGTCGGCGAATACCACAATCCGTGGGAGTCGTCGGTGCGCGACGCGATGCTGCCGTTCGAGGCGTATCACGACACGACGACGACCAAGCAGCTGCTCGTCTATCCGAATGCGCAGCCGCCCGGCGGCGTGCTCGCGCCCGGCGGCACGGCCGCGCAGGAGCTCGACGTCGCGCTCGACAACATCGCCGCGCATCCGAACGTCGGGCCGTTCATGTCGCGCCTGCTGATCCAGCGCCTGGTCACGAGCAATCCGAGCCCGGCCTACGTCGCGCGCGTCGCCGGCGTGTTCAACAACAACGGCGCCGGCGTGCGCGGCGATCTGCGCGCGGTGGTCAAGGCGATCCTGCTCGATCCCGAGGCGCGCTACGGCTATTCCGGCACCGGCGCGGACCGCTACGGCAAGCTGCGCGAGCCGCTGCTCAAGCTCGTGCAGCTCTGGCGCATCACCGCGCCGCGTTCGGTCAACGGCCGCATCAATCTGCTCATCGATCCGTCGCTGTGGTACGGCCAGACGCCGCTGCGTTCGCCGAGCGTGTTCAATTTCTTCCGGCCGACCTTCCAGCAGCCCGGCGAGATCCGTGATCTCGGCCTGCACAGCCCCGAGTTCCAGATCGCGACCGACACGATGCTCGTCGCGACGCCGAACGATATCGACTGGCGCATTTTCTATTTCTACATCGGCAGCACCTACAGCTATGCGCAGGATCCCGATCAGTTGCTGATGGACTACGGCGCGACCCTGAATCCGCTCGCGGGCGATCCCGGTGCGCTCGTCGACCGGCTCAACCTGCTGCTGATGTCGGGGCAGATGTCGCCGTTCATGCGCAACACGCTCGTCACGCGCCTGAACGCGCTGTCGAACGCGAACGGTGGACGCGACCGCGTACAGCATGCGCTGTATCTCGTGCTGAATTCGCCCGAATACTCGATCCAGAAATGAGGCCGCCGATGAAATCCGATCGCCTGAAACTTCATCGCCGCACCTTTCTGCGCCAGTGCCTGCACGGCGCGCTCGGCGGCGTCGGCGCCTATGTCGGCGCGCACTCTGCGCTGGGCAGCCTCGGACTGCTGAACGCGGCAATGGCCGCGGGCAGCGGCACGATCTTTCCGGACTACAAGGCGCTGGTCTGCGTGTTCCTGCACGGCGGCAACGACAGCTTCAACACGATCGTGCCGCGCGATGCCGCGCACTACGGCATCTATGCAGCTTCGCGCGGCGCGCTCGCCGTGCCGCAGAACCAGCTCATCGCGATCGATCCGCTCGCGAGCGGCCTGCCCGGCGACGGCGCGCTCTATGGCCTGCATCCGCAAATGACCGATCTCGCCGGCCTGTTCGCGGCCGGGCGCGCGGCGATCGTCGCGAACGTCGGCACGCTGGTGCGGCCGATCACGCAGCAGCAATACCTGCAGGGCAGCGTGCCCGTGCCGCCGCAGCTGTTCTCGCACGAGGACCAGGCCAACATCTGGCAGACCTCGCGTCCCGACGACGGCAACGCGAGCGGCTGGGGCGGACGCATCGCCGATCTGATGCATTCGGGCAATCCGAACCAGACCCAGTCGATGCTGGTGTCGCTCGAAGGCCAGGCGCTGTTCCAGCGCGGCGATGTCATAAACCAGTACGTGATCGGCTCCTACGGCGTCGAGGAGATCGGCTATCTCAACGAGTGGGGCAACGATGCCGGCGTGACCGCGTTCAACGCGCTGCTGCAGGACGGCACGCAGAGCCATCTGTTCGAGCGCAGCTACGCGCGTGCGATGAACAGCTCGATCGCGAACTACGAAGCGATCGGCGCGGCGCTGGCTGCCGCGGGCAACGTGACGACGGCGTTTCCGGACTCGCGGCTCGGCCGCCAGCTGCACATGGTCGCGCGGCTGATCAAGGCACGCACCGCGCTGAACATGCGTCGGCAGATTTTCTTCGTGAGCCTCGGCGGCTTCGACACGCACGGCAGTCAGGCCGCCGTGCATCCGGGGCTGCTCGCGGACCTGTCGCAGAGCCTCAAGGCGTTCTACGAC
>CAMLLF010000540.1 GCA_946480705.1 uncultured Lysobacteraceae bacterium
GGCCGTAGGCGACGCTGAGCGCGTGGCAGGCGAAGCCCTGCTCGCGCGCGATCGCGAGCACGACGGCGGAATCCATGCCGCCCGAGAGCAGGACGACGGCGGGTTTGCTCATGACTTCATCTCTTCAGTGGCCGGGTTCGTCGCCCCAGAGCAGCTTGTGCAGCTGCAGCTGCATGCGCACCGGAAGACGGTCGGCGAGTATCCATTCGGCGAGTTCGCGCGGTTTCAGGCTGCCGTGCACCGGCGAAAACAGCACCTGGCAGCGCGCGGCGAGCGCGTGCGTCCGCACGGTATCGCGCGCCCAGTCGTAATCGCCGCGGCCGGCGAGGACGAATTTGACCTGGTCGTGTGGCCGCAGGTGATCGAGGTTGCTCCAGCGGTTGCGCTTGAACTCGCCGGAATCGGGGGCTTTCAGGTCGACGACCTTGCGCACGCGCGGATCGACCGCGGCGACGTCGAGCGCGCCGGAGGTCTCCAGCGAGACTTCGTGGCCCGCGTCGCAGAGCCGCGCGAGCAGGATCAGGCAGCGCTTCTGCGACAGCGGCTCGCCGCCGGTCACGCAGACGTGCCGCGCCCCGTAGCCGGCGACTTCGCGAACGATGTCGTCGATGTCGCGCCACTGACCGCCGTGAAACGAATAGGTCGTGTCGCACCAGGTGCAGCGCAGCGGACAGCCGGTCAGACGCACGAACACCGTGGGCCAGCCGACCGCGTCGGCTTCGCCCTGGATCGAATGAAAGATCTCGGTGATGCGGAGCCGCTCGGCACGCGCGTCCACCCGCGGCGTCGACGACGCGGGCGATGGAGTCTGGTTCGGAAGGACGGCTTCAGCCGACATGGCCGCAGCCGCCGGTGTTCGTTGCGAAGGCGCTCAGTGCGCGCCTTCGGATTGCAGGGCGCGCAGACGCCCCTGGGCGAGTCGCGCGACGGTCGTGTCCGGATACTTCTGCACGACGCGCGTCAGCGTGGCCTTGGCCGGTTCCCACTGCTTGAGTTCGTACTGGCAATAGCCAGTCTTGAGCAGTGCATCCGGCGCCTTCTGGCTGTCCGGATAGATCTTCAGCAAGGTCTGGAACGTCTCGAGCGACACGCGGTAGTTCTGCGTGACGTAATACGACTCGCCGAGCCAGTAGTAGGCGTTGGCGGTCAGCTCGCTGTTCGGATAGGCATCGATGAATGCCTGGAAGCGACGCGCGGATTCGGCATAGCGGCCGTCCTTGAGCGCGGCGAATGCTTCGTCGTAGCCGGCCTTTTCGGCAGCCGGGTCGACGCGCAGGCCACCGGCAGCCGGTGGCGGCGTTGCAGCGGCCGTCGCCGGCGCGGCAGCCGGCGTACGCGGTGCGGCGGCGCCGGGCATGCTGCTCGGCGTATCGAGGGACAGCGCCGGGTCGGTCGACGGCGCCGGTGTGTCGCTGCTCGCGCCGTTCGGCGCGCCCAGCTGGATGTCTTCGAGACCGTGGTTCGCCGGAGCAGCGGTGCCCGGGGCGCCGGCACCACCGCCGCCTTCGAGGCGGCCGATGCGGGAATCGAGGTCGATGTACTGCTGTTTGCCGCGTTCTTTCTGCTCGTCGAGCTGATGACGCAGTTGTTCGACGAGGCCGTTGAGCTGCTGCACTTCGGTTTGCAGTGCCTGCAACTGATTGACGAGGTCGACGTTGCCTTGACCGGCTTGCGCCTGCGCTTCCAGCGCAGCGACGCGCTCGGCAAGGCTCAGGCGTTCCGCGGCGGCCGGCATGGAAACGGCTGCGGCGGCCAAAGCCGCCGCAACCGTGATGCGGGCACCGAACAGGTTCGAGATCGCGCGCATCGCTTTCCTTGGTGCTTAGTTCTTGGTGTAGACGATTTCGACGCGACGGTTCTTCGACCAGCAGTCTTCGCTGTGGTCCTTGCAGGTCGGACGCTCTTCGCCGTACGAGACGACGTTGAGCTGCGTGCCCGGGGCGCCGGCCGAGGACAGCGCGCTCTGCACGGCGTTGCCGCGGCGCTCGCCGAGACCCAGGTTGTACTCACGCGAACCGCGCTCGTCGGCGTTGCCTTCGAGGGTCACGTTGTAGTTCGGGAACTGGCGGATGAACTTGGAGTGGCAGGCGATCTGGGCCTGGAATTCGCTCTTGATCTCGGTGCGGTCCAGATCGAAGTAGATGACGCGCTGACGCAGGCAGCTGTCGGAGTTCAGCGAAGCTTCGGTATAGGCGCCCGTGTCGGAGCTGCCACCGGTCGTGGGCTGCTCGGTCGAGCTGCCACCCGACGACGGCGGCTGCTTGACGGCCTTCTTGGCGCAACCGACAGCGGTGACGCAGAGCAGAGCGGCAATAGCGAGGCGAAGCGAGGTGTTCATGGTGTAGTCCTTAAGGAGGTCAGGTCAGATTACAAAGGCTCAGTAGCTAGCGCCGGTCACCCGGCGTCTTGATTTATCGCTGGCGGAATGGACCCCACGATGGTTCACGCACGTCACCGTCGGCCAAGACCAGGCGCTGGCGAACGCGACCGTCTGCAGACACGGCGTACAGTACCCCGCGCGGTCCGTCGGTCGCGGCGTACAGCAGCATGCTTCCATTCGGTGCGAAACTCGGCGACTCGTCCACGCTGCCCGGGGAGATGGCTCGCATCGACCCCGAACCCGTGCTCCGGTCCAAAACCGCAATACGATACACATTTCCAGTGCCTTGCGCCATAGCGAACAGCTTGCCGTCATAGGACACGGAAGGCCGCGCGTTGTACTCGCCCTGGAACGTCAGGCGGGTGGCGTCGCCGCCGCCGGCCGAGACCTGGTAGAGCTGGGGCTTGCCCGAGCGGTCGGACGTGAACACCAGCGTCTGGCCGTCCGGCATCCACTGCGCCTCGGTATCGATCGAGAAATGATTCGTGACCCGGCGCGTCTCGCGGCTGGCCAGATCCATGATGAAGATGTCCGGGTTGCCGAGGTAGGACAGGGTCAGCGCAAGCTTGCTGCCGTCCGGGGAAAACGCCGGTGCGCCGTTGATGCCCTTGCGGTTGGAGATCACCTGGCGCGAGCCGGTCGCGATTTCCTGGAGGTAGATCGCCGAGTCGCCGCGCTCGAACGACACGTAGGCCAGCTTCTTGCCGTCCGGCGACCAGGCCGGCGACAGCAGCGGCTCGCGCGAGCGGACCAGCACCTGCGGGTTGTAGCCGTCCGAGTCGGCGACCATCAGCGCGTAGTTGATGTTCGGGCTGACGCCCGCGGCCGTCACGTACGCGATGCGGGTCCAGAACGCGCCGCGCACGCCGGTGATCTTTTCGTAGATCAGGTCGGCGATCTGGTGCGCCGCGCCGCGCAGGTCGTTCGGGCGCGCGCCGACGGCGAGGCGCAGCAGCGCCGTCTGCTTGCCGACGTCGAGCAGCTCGAACTCGATGCGGTACGCGCCGCCCTCGGCGTCGAGGATGCGCCCGACGACCACGTAGTTCTGCTTCAGCACGTTCCAGGTCGCGAACTTCACGTCGCCCTGGCGCGTCGGGAACTCGACGACGAGGTTGTCGACGTACGGCGTGACGGGCTGCTCCGTGATCCCGGCGGAGTGCCGGGTCTGGAGCAGCGACGTCACCCCGGAGACGAACCCCTACGAGGCGGGCCTCGGCTTCTGCGTGAAGCTGGGGAAGCCGGGCGGCTTCG
>CAMLLF010000541.1 GCA_946480705.1 uncultured Lysobacteraceae bacterium
GGCGATCAGGCTCGAATCGCCGAGCGCGCCGTAGCGCAGCGCGAGGTCGACCGGCGCGGAGAAGAAATCGGCGACGGCATCGTCGAGCGTGATCTGGAAACGCACCTGCGGATGGCGCACGGCAAAATCGTCGAGCCAGCCGGCGAGCCGGTTGCGGCCGAAGTCCGCCGGCGCAGTGATGCGCACGAGCCCGTCGACTTCATCGCCGTCGCGGCTCAGCGCGAGGCGTCCCGCGTTCAGCGCCGACAGGGCTTCGCGGGCATGCGGCAGATAGCGCTCGCCCTCCTCGCTCAGGCGCAGGCTGCGCGTCGTGCGCAGCACGAGACGCGCGCCGAGCGTCGCTTCGAGCCGCTTCAGCGCGGCGCTCGCGACCGCCGGCGTGACGCCGAGCGAGCGCGCGGCCTGATTGAGCCGGCCGCTGTCGGCGCAGGCGACGAACACGGCAATGTCGGAAACGGATTCGCTCATCGAAGATCGGCTCGCGGCGGCATCGTGCGCGGCGGCCGATTCTCAATCCGGCATTGATACAGAATCGGCCGCGTCGCTACTGTCACGACGATACGACGGCGACTAACCTCGCGCACAGCGCCACTTTCGTCGTCCTCCATGCAGCCGACCGCCGCTTCCTCCACGACCGGCTCCGCCACGACCGCTCCCGTCACGACCTGGACCCGCGCCGCGATCCTCGCGATCGCCTGCGGTGCGCTCATCGTCACCGTGAGCATGGGCGTGAGGCAGAGCTTCGGCATGTTCATGCAGCCGATCGGCCGCGACTTCGGCATCGGCCGCGAGTATTTCGGCTTCGCAATCGCCGTGCAGAACCTGCTGTTCGGTCTCGCCCAGCCGTTCGTCGGCGCGATCGCCGACCGCTACGGCGTGCGCCGCGTCCTCGTCGTCGGCACGCTGGTCTATGCCGCCGGACTCGTCGCCGCCTCATTCGTCCTCCTGCCGGGCGGCATCATGGCAAGCCTCGGCGTGCTGGTCGGGCTGGGCCTGAGTGGCACGACTTTCGTCGTCGTGCTGACCGGCGTCGCGCGCCTCGTGCGTCCGGAACAGCGCAGCCTCGCGTTCGGCCTCGTCACTGCGGGCGGCTCGTTCGGCCAGTTCGCGGTGGTGCCGATGGCCCAGGCGATGATCGCGGGCTGGGGCTGGCGCGGCGCCATGCTCGGACTCGGCGCGCTGATTCTCGTCGTCATCGTCGCGGCCTTCGGCATCCGCCGGCCGGTGCAGGAAGGCGCCGCCGTCGCCGACGCCGACGACGGCGGTCTCTCGCGCGCGCTCGCCCAGGCCGCGGCGCATCCGCACTACTGGCTGCTCAATGCCGGCTTCTTCGTCTGCGGTTTCCACATTGCGTTCATTGCAACACACTTCCCGGCCTATCTCGTCGATCAGGGTATTCCGGCGAGCGTCGGCGCCTCGGCGCTCGCGCTGGTCGGCCTGTTCAATATCGCCGGCTCGTACCTGTTCGGCCTCTGGGGCGGACGCCATTCGCGTCCGCGCCTGCTTGCCGCGCTCTACGGCGCGCGCGCGCTCGCGATCGCGCTGTTCCTGCTCGCGCCGCTCAGCGCGTTCTCGGCGCTCGCGTTCGCCGCGGTGTTCGGCTTCCTCTGGCTCGGCACGGTGCCGCTGACCAACGGTGCGGTCGCAAGCCTGTTCGGCGTGCGCTACCTGTCGACGCTCTACGGCATCGTGTTCCTGTCGCACCAGGTCGGCAGCTTCATCGGCGCCTGGGCGGCCGGCCGGCTCTACGACACGACCGGCAGCTACATGACGGTCTGGATCGCGAGCATCGTGCTCGGCGTCGCCGCCTCGGCGATCAGCTACGTCACGCGCGACACGCCGGCGGCGACGCCGGTGCTGCGGACCGCCGGGTCAACCGCATGAACGCCTGGTCGTGGCGCCGCGTCGGCGCGATGATGATCGTCCTGCTCGTCGCCGCCTCGCTGACCCTGCTCTGGCTGCGCTGGGGCGAAACCATGTTCGCGCGTCAACTCGGAGCGCTCGTATGCTGAAACCCGATCCGGTCGATCCGCGCGCGCTCGCTGCCGGCCTCGCGGAACTCTGGTCGCCGCGCGTCATCGGCGCGCTCGACGACAGCTACATCAAGGTCGCGAAGGTCCGCGGCGAACTGGTCTGGCACAGCCACGACGCACAGGACGAACTGTTCTTCGTGCTGCAGGGTCGCCTGCGCCTGCGGCTGCCCGACCGCGATGTCGAACTCGGACCCGGCGAACTGTTCGTCGTGCCCAGGGGCGTACAGCACCTGCCCATTGCCGACGAGGAATGCCTGCTGCTGCTCATCGAGAACAAGGACACCGCCCACACCGGCGACGTCTTCAGCGAACGCACGCGCAGCATCGAGGAACAGTTGCGCGACGCGTGACCGGTTGCGGCGGGCCGCACGCGCCGGCAACCTACGCGGCGCGGCGCTTCGCGCGCGTGCCGGAAGACTCGCCTTGACGCTCCTCCTTCTGCTGTTTCTCGTGTTCGCCGCGGCCATCGTGTTCATCGTGCTCGTGGTCGGACTCATGCTGCTGATGGCAGTCGGCACGACCTACGCGATTCCGGTCGCGGTCGCGCTCTACCTCGGTCTCAGCGCGCTCGGCGGATTCGCGCTGTCGGCGGTTTCCCGCGGCGTCCTCAGGGAAGCGCCCTGGAGCTGGGGCGCCGCATCGCCAGGCGCTACCGGCTGATCTGCTTCGACGAGTTCCATGTCGCCGACATCACCGATGCCATGATCCTGCATCGGCTGGACTGTTCGCGGCCGGCGGCGCCGGCTTTCTTGCGCTCGGTCTGCATCTGCGCCGCCGCACGCTGCGCTTTCTCGCGCGCGCCGCGCGCGCCGAGGCCGAAGTCGGCGATGCGACGGCGCGCACGAGCGCGCTGTCGGGCGGCAGCGACCACTCGCGCCTGCATTTCACGACCGACGACGGCCGCGTGCACACGCTCGAATCGCGGCTCGGCCTGCCCGGCGGCGCCTATGCGCGCGGTCGCCGCGTCGCGGTGCTCTACGATCCCGACGACCCCGGCGAAGCCGTCGTCGACAGCCCGCTCGAACTGCACGCGCCGTGGCTGATCTTTGCGCTGCTCGGTGCCGGCTGGTTCGCGGTCGGGCTGCTTTTGCTGATTCCATGGTTTTGACGCGGATTGCGGCACATGCCGTGGGCGCGGGTCGCGGCAATGGCTATGCTTGCACGCTCCTTCGCTTCCGGTGCCGCCCATGATCCGTCGTGCCGTCCTGCTGGCCCTGCTGACCGCCGCCGCCTCCGTCCATGCCGCCGCCGACAATCTGCGCACCGTCGCCGAGCAGTCGGGCTTCAAGCGCACCGGCCGCTACGACGAAGTCGTCGATCTCTGCGCGCGCTTCGCCAAGGGCTGGCCCGACGCGGTGCGCTGCGACGAATTCGGCCGCACGCCCGAAGGCCGCCCGATGATCGCGATCGTCGCGACCACGAGCGGCGCACGCACGCCCGAGGCCGCGCACGAGAAAGGCATTCCGGTCACCCTGTTCCAGGGCGGCATCCACGCCGGCGAGATCGACGGCAAGGACGCGGGCTTCCTGCTGCTGCGCGAACTGCTGCAGGGCAAGACCGGCGCCGGGCTGCTCGACAAGCAGGTCATGGTGTTCG
>CAMLLF010000542.1 GCA_946480705.1 uncultured Lysobacteraceae bacterium
AACCTGACCATGAAGGTGCGCACCGGCGGCAGCGACGAGACGGCGCGCCTGATGCTGGCGCTGGACGACATGACGGAGAACCTGCGCCGCATCGTGGCCGCTCTCGTCGGCACCGGCAACTTGCCGAAGTTCGAGGACGACCTGTTCTCGACCGCGGTCGGCGACGCGAAGCGCTATCTGATTCCGACCTCGGAAGTGCCGCTGACGAACCTCGTGCGCGACAGCATCGTCGACGCCGAGTCACTGCCGCAGCGCTATACCGCGCATTCGATGTGCTTCCGCGCCGAAGCCGGCTCGCACGGCCGCGACACGCGCGGCATGATCCGCCAGCACCAGTTCGAGAAGGTCGAACTCGTCAGCATCGCCAAGCCGGCCGACAGCGACGCCGAGCACGAACGCATGACGCGCTGTGCCGAGAAGGTGCTCGAAGCGCTGGGCCTGCCGTACCGCCGCATGCTGCTGTGCACCGGCGACATGGGCTTCGGCGCGATCAAGACCTTCGACCTCGAAGTCTGGCTGCCGTCGCAGAACACCTATCGTGAAATCTCGTCGTGCTCGAACTGCGGCGACTTCCAGGCACGGCGCATGCTCGCGCGCTGGCGCAATCCGGAAACCGGCAAGCCCGAGCTCGTGCACACCTTGAACGGCTCGGGCGTGGCCGTCGGCCGCGCGATGATCGCGGTCATGGAGAACTACCAGCAGGCCGACGGATCGATCACGATTCCGGACGCGCTGCGGCCGTACATGGGCGGGGTCGAGTCGATTTCCTGAAAGCCGGGAGATCCGAACCGTGACCGCCTTGGCCCTCTCCCCCCGACGCAGTCGAGGGAGAGGGAGCGATGCCTCGCTCCACGACGCCCGATTCTCGATTCCCGATTCCGCCTAACCATGCGCCTTCTGCGCGCGCTCGAACGCGGCGAGCTGTTCCGGCGTCGCGTCCTTCTGGTGCTGCGCCTTCCACTGCGCGAACGGCATGCCGTAGACGCGTTCGCGGGCGTCGTCCTTGCTGAGCTCGACACCGCGTTCCGCTGCGGCTTCACGGTACCAGTCGGCGAGGCAGTTGCGGCAGAAGCCCGCGGTGATCATGAGGTCGATGTTCTGCACGTCGGTGCGTGCGTTCAGATGGGCGAGCAGGCGGCGGAACGCCGCGGCTTCGAGTTCGACGGTGGATGCGGACACGGCTTTTCCTCGGCGAAATGTGCATGGTAGCTGAGCGTCGCGGCGCTGCGGTTTGAGGCCGTCATGCCGGACATGGATAATGCGCGCCTTGTTGTGCCGGGCGCCGCCCGGTCCCCGACGCGCCTGGCGCGACGACCCTGCATCGCCGGCCCGGCCGGACCTGGAATCGCCGACACATGACCGCCCGCATCCTGGACGGCAAACGCATCGCCGACGAACTGCTGGAGCGCATCAAGGGCCGCGTCGGCGCCCGCGTCGCCGCCGGCAAGGCGCGCCCCGGACTCGCCGTCGTCCTCGTCGGCGCCGATCCGGCCTCGGCGGTCTACGTGAAGAACAAGCGCAAGGCCTGCAAGGAAGTCGGATTCCGCTCGTTCGACTACGACCTGCCGGCCGAAACCCCCGAAGCCGAACTCTACGCGCTGATCGACCAGCTCAATGCCGACGCGCGCATCCACGGCATCCTCGTGCAGCTGCCGCTGCCGGCGCACATCGACGCGACCGCACTCATCAACCGCATCGATCCGCGCAAGGACGTCGACGGCTTCCATGCCGCCAACGTCGGCTCGCTCGTTCTGCGCCAGCGCGGCCTGCGGCCGTGCACGCCCAAGGGTGTCATGACGCTGCTCGCGCATACGGACAAGCCCGTGCGCGGCGAACACGCCGTCGTCGTCGGCGTGTCCAACCACGTCGGCCGGCCGATGGCGCTCGAACTCCTGCTCGCCGGCTGCACCACGACGTCCTGCCACAAGTTCACGCGCGACCTGCCGGGCTTCATCGCACAGGCCGACATCGTCGTCGTCGCCGTCGGCCGTCCCGGCCTCGTCAAGGGCGAGTGGATCAAGCCCGGCGCGATCGTCGTCGACATCGGCATCAACCGCCTCGACGACGGCCGCCTCGTCGGCGACGTGGAGTTCGACGTCGCCGCGCAGCGCGCATCGTGGATCACGCCGGTGCCCGGCGGCGTCGGCCGGATGACCGTCGCGACCCTGATCGAAAACACGCTCGAAGCCGCGGAGACCTTTTTCGACCGATGAACACGCTGCGCCGAATTCCGCTGATCCTGGCACTTGCCGCGCTGACCCTGCTGTCGGGCTGCGCCGGCATCGTCAACAAGGCTTCCCAGCGCTTTGCCGACAATCTCGGCGGCGCGATCCTCAATCAGGACGATCCCGGCACCGTGCGCGACGGCCTGCCGGCCTATCTGCTGCTGCTCGACGCATTGCTCGAAGGCGATCCGAAGAACGTGGGCACGCTGCTTGCCGCGGCACGTCTCTACGGCGCCTATGCCGGCAGCTTCGTGACCGAGCCCGAACGCGCCAAGCGCCTCGCGAACCGTGCGTTCGGCTATGCGCGCCGCGCAACCTGCGAGCGCAATGCGGCGCTCTGCGGCGTCATCGAGCAGCCGTTCGACGCGTTCTCGGCGCAGGTCGCGAACATCGGCGCGAAAGAACTCGATCTGGTCTACGGCCTTGCGTCGGCCTGGGCCGGCCGCATTCAGCAAGACAGCGGCGACTGGAATGCGATCGCCGATCTGCCGAAAGTGCAACTGCTCGTCGAGCGCGTGCTCGCACTCGATCCGAACTACGCGCAGGGCGAGCCGCACATGGTGCTCGGCGTGCTGCACTCGCTGCGGCCGGCGACGCTCGGCGGCAAGCCGGAACTCGGCAAGGCCGCGTTCGAGACCGCGATCGCGATGTCGCAGGGACGTAATCTCATGGCGAAGACGCTGTATGCGCGCTTCTACGCGCGGCTCGTGTTCGACCAGGAACTGCACGACCGTTTGCTCAACGAAGTGCTGGCCGCCGCGCCGGAAGCGCCGCGGCTGACGCTGACCAACGTGCTGGCGACGCCGGGGCGCCTGCTGCAGAGCGTCGCGCAGGCCAAGGCGCTGCTCGCGTCGGGCAAGGATTATTTCTGACGTCGCACAGGCGATGTCGACCGATTGCAACGAGGGCCGCTGCGGCCCCAGGGAGATCAGCATGAATTTGCGCACGTTCTGTCTTTCCGCGCTGCTGGCCGCGACCGTCGCCGGCGCCGCGCAGGCCGAAGTCATCAAGATCGCGACCACCGCGCCCGACGGCACGGCCTGGATGAAGGAAATGCGCGCGGGCGCCGACGCCGTGAAGGCGCGCACCGAAGGCCGCGTCACGGCGGTGCGTTCACCGGCGGCGAAGTCACGAGCGTGAACCCCGACCTGCAGGTCTACAGCCTGCCGTTCCTGTTCCGCTCGCAGGCCGAGATCGACGCGGTCCGCGCCAAGTTCGACGAGCGCCTCAAGGCCGGATTCGAGAAGAACGGCTACGTCGCGCTCGGCCTGTCCGGCGGCGGCTTCGCCTACATCATGAGCACGCGCGAAATCAAAACGCGCGATGACCTCAAGGCCGCGAAAGTCTGGGTGCCGCAGGGCGACTACATCGCCGAGGTCGCGTTCAAGGTCGC
>CAMLLF010000543.1 GCA_946480705.1 uncultured Lysobacteraceae bacterium
TTCCTGCTGCGCGACCCCGGCCGCCGGATGTTGCGGCGCACGGGCTCGTCGCCCACCTGATCGCACGCGCCGAGGAATCGCAGACCGGCATCCGCGCCTGGCCCGCGTATCAGGCGGCGGTCGCGTCGCCGTGACGGGCCGCCGGAAACAGGAACAAGAGGAAATAGAGAAATAGGGATCAGTGGACAGGAACTGGAGAAAGCGTCACCGCCTTCTCTCGTTTCTGCCTGCTCCCCTCTAGTTTTCCCCCAGCGTCGCGTCCACGACCGCCTGTGCCTCGGCGAGTATTTGCTGCAGGTGGTCTTCGCCGCGGAAACTCTCGGCGTAGATCTTGTAGATCGCCTCGGTGCCCGACGGGCGCGCGGCGAACCAGCCGTTCGCGCAGACGACCTTGATCCCGCCTATGCCGGCGCCGTTGCCGGGCGCCTTGTCGAGGACCTGCAGCACGGGCTCGCCGGCGACGTCGCGCGCGGTGATCTGGGCCGGCGCGAGTTTCGAGAGTTTCTTCTTCTGCTCGAGCGTTGCCGGCGCATCCTTGCGGCTGCTGTGCGGTTCGCCGAGTTCGGCGCAGAGTTCGCGATAGCGTTCGTACGGATCCCGGCCGAGACGCGCGGTGATTTCCGCCGACAGCAGCGCCGGCGCGAGGCCGTCTTTGTCGGTGCTCCAGACGCGTCCGTCGCGGCGCAGGAACGAGGCGCCCGCGCTTTCCTCGGCGCCGAAGCCGAGCGTGCCGCCGCAGAGCCCGTCGACGAACCATTTGAAACCGACCGGCGTCTCGACGAGCGGACGGTTCAGCCGCGCGGCGACGCGGTCGATCAGCGCGCTCGACACCAGCGTCTTGCCGACGCCGGCCGCGGCGTTCCAGTGTGGCCGGTGAGTAAAAAGATAGTCCGCCATCACGGCGAGATAGTGGTTCGGCAGCATCAGGCCGCCGGTCTTCGTGACGATGCCGTGGCGATCGTGATCGGGATCGCAGGCGAACGCGACGTCGAAGCGTTCGCGCAGCGCGATCAGGCTCTGCATCGCCGGCGGCGAGGACGGATCCATGCGGATCTTTCCGTCCCAGTCCAGCGTCATGAAGCCGAACTGCGGATCGATGCGCGTGTTCACGACATCGAGCGCAAGATCGTGATCGACCGCGATGCGCTGCCAGTAGCGCAGCCCTGCCCCGCCGAGCGGATCGACGCCGAGCCGGATGCCGCTCGCGCGGATCGCGTCGAAGTCGATGACGTTCGCGAGATCGGCGACGTAGCTGCCGACGAAATCGTGTTCGCGCGTCGTCGCCGCCGCGCGTGCCTGCGCCAGCGGCAGGCGCCGCACGCCGGTCGGTCCCTCGCGCAGCAGCGCATTCGCGCGCTGCTCGATCGCGCCGGTCACGGACGTATCGGCCGGCCCGCCGTTGGTCGGGTTGTACTTGAAGCCGCCGTCGCGCGGCGGGTTGTGCGACGGCGTGATCACGATGCCGTCGGCGAGTCCCTGCGTGCGGCCGTGGTTGTGCACGAGGATCGCATGGGAGATCGCCGGCGTCGGCGTGAATTCGCCGCCTGCGGCGATGCGCACGTCCACGCCGTTCGCCGCGAGCACTTCGAGCGCGCTCTCGAACGCGGGCTGCGACAGCGCATGCGTGTCGATACCGAGGAACAGCGGGCCGTCGACGCCCTGCGCGCGGCGGTAGTCGCAGATCGCCTGCGTGATGGCGAGCACGTGCGCTTCGTTGAACGTGGCATCGAACGAACAGCCGCGATGGCCCGAGGTGCCGAACGCGACGCATTGCGCCGGCTCGGACGGATCCGGGCGCCGGGCGTAATAAGCCTGCTGCAGCGCGGCCACGTCGACCAGTTGATCGGCCGGGGCAGGCTGGCCGGCCTGCAGCGGCGTCGAAGGATTCGGTGTCGGCGGATTCATCGAAACTCCTGGCGATACGACAGCCGCCGAGTGTGCCAAGCCCTTCGCCGCGGCCGCAACACGGCCGCATCGGAACCGGGCACGACATCATCGAATCCGCCCCTTGCCAGCCGCGCCGCCGAGCATCGACACTCGGCGCTTTGCCGCTGCGAGCGCGCATGACCGCCACCGAC
Source organism: uncultured Lysobacteraceae bacterium (assembly GCA_946480705.1). The sequence goes on from CAMLLF010000543.1 coordinate 2,079, forward strand.
GCCTATCCTCGCGATCTGATCGGCTACGGCCGCACCCCGCCCCATGCCGACTGGCCCGGCAACGCGCGCGTCGCCGTGCAGTTCGTGCTCAACTACGAGGAAGGCGGCGAAAACTGCGTGCTGCACGGTGATGCCGGCAGCGAACAGTTCCTGTCCGAGATCATCGGCGCCGCGACGTATCCGGCGCGCCATCTCAGCATGGAATCGATCTACGAGTATGGCTCGCGCGTCGGCGTCTGGCGCATCCTGCGCGAGTTCGAGCGCCGCGGCCTGCCGCTGACCGTGTTCGGCGTCGCGATGGCGATGGAGCGCCATCCGGAATTCGTGCAGGCCTGTCTTGCGCAGGATCATGAAATCGCGAGCCACGGCTGGCGCTGGATCCATTACCAGAACGTCGACGAAATGGTCGAGCGCGAGCACCTCGAACGCGCCGTCGCGATCCAGCGCGCGTTGACCGGTGCCGCGCCGCTGGGCTGGTATACCGGCCGCGACAGCCCCAACACGCGCCGCCTCGTCGTCGAGCACGGCGGCTTCGTCTACGACTCGGACTACTACGGCGACGAGCTGCCGTTCTGGACGTCCGTGACGACGCGCGACGGCGCGACGAAACCGCACCTCGTCGTGCCCTATACGCTCGACACGAACGACATGCGCTTCGCGACGCCGCAGGGCTTCAACACCGCAACGCAGTTCTTCGACTATCTGCGCGACAGCTTCGACGTGCTCTATGCCGAAGGCGAAGAGTCGCCGCGCATGCTGTCGGTCGGCATGCATTGCCGCCTGCTCGGGCGGCCGGGGCGCTTCGCCGCGCTGCAGCGCTTTCTCGATCATCTGGAAAAACACGACCGCGTCTGGATCTGCCGGCGCATCGACATTGCACGCCACTGGCAGCAGCGCCATCCATACCGGGAGCCGACCGCATGACCCTCGACGAACTCAACGGCCTCGACCGCGACGGTTTCGTCGCGGCACTCGGCGCTGTCTACGAACACTCGCCCTGGGTCGCCGACGACGTCGCACCGCTGCGTCCGTTCGCGGGCATCGACGAACTGCATGCGGCGATGAGCAAGGCCGTCGTCGACGCCGGCGAAGACGCGCAGCTGACGCTGCTGCGCGCGCATCCGCAGCTCGCCGGCAAGGCCGCGCTGCGCGGCGAACTCACGGCCGACTCCACGCGCGAGCAGCACGGCGCGGGCCTCGACCAGTGCAGCCCCGAGGAATTCGCGCAGCTGCATGCGCTGAACGCGCAGTACGAGCAACGTTTCGGCTTTCCGTTCATCCTCGCCGTGCGCGGCCACACGCGCACGAGCATCCTCGCGAACCTCGCGGCGCGCATCGACAATCCGCGCGACGACGAATTCGCCGAAGCGCTGCATCAGGTCGACCGCATCGCGCGCTTCCGGCTGGAAGCCGTATTGAGCAACCGTAGGGCGCAATAACCGAAGGGCATTACGCCAAGTCCGTTTGTGCGGCGGTCTTCAGGTTGTCGGCGTAACGCGTGGTCCCTTGGCGCAATCGGGGCGGTTGGCGCAAAGC
>CAMLLF010000544.1 GCA_946480705.1 uncultured Lysobacteraceae bacterium
GTCTCCAAACTCTCGGCGGAGGATCCGTCGATACTCTCGGTATTGGCGAATCGCCGGAAAATATCGAGAGAGTACGCGTCGCGAACGAGACAAACCATCAAGTGCTCGTATACCTGATGCATATGCTTAGCGGCAGCGAGAAGAAGGCTGAATGGCTTGAGCTCACCGTTCGCCGGGTCTTGGATGTTGGCGACGATTCGCTACGTCAGCAGATTGAGCAGGCATGGCTAGTTGCCAGAAGCTCCGTGCGGTGACGGTCGGCATTGGCTTGTCCGTTCGTCCGTGGCTTCGTGCATCTGATTTGTTAAGGGCCGCGAGTTCTCGATGACGAGTTTTGAGTGCAATAGTGTGTCGAACATCAGCGCCCACGAAAGTTCAGAGTATGCAGTTCCGGGTCAATTCAGTACGTCGAATGGGGTAAGAATGGGTGATGTCATTTCTTTGACAAAACGACAAAATATCGACACAGGTCGAAAATAGCCGGAAATGTAGAAAAATGTTCGCGGGTTGCCTGTGTCATTGGTGCGAAGAAATGCGGATGCGATCGATAGTTTTCTCGGCGTTGTTATCCCCCATGGTTTGTCTTGCCAACGATGCTGCTGTCGAGGCTAGAGTCGTCTATGGCGGCATGCCAGCGAATATTTCGGAGCATTTCGGTGCGCTGAAGAGGTTTTCTGCTGGCGATCAGGATCCGCATGTCATACCCATGCCGCCTACGGATCTGTCTGGGATCGAGTGCGGTAGTGGGACAACCATAGCTTGGGAAAAAAAGAAGAAGGGCAAGCCACTCGTCACGGACTCGTCAAGTAGAAGTATTGTCATCGTCTATTTCAAAGCTCAATTGAGGCCGGGCGATCGCAAGAAGGTTGACTTAGGGGGCTTGGAAGACTTTCTCTATATTGGGATCGAGCACGCGGGGGGCGTTTGTGCGGGATATGCCGACACAGGCAGCATAGACCTGAATGTTGCGCTGGATGGTTCGGTTGCCGTGGACGTCGACAGCTCAATTGAATGGAAAAAACTCAGGGGAGGTCGATCCTGTTCCAGCCAGAGGTTGAAACTTTCGTTTGTGGCAGTGAACGAACCAGATCGGGCGCAGAAATGCACTCAGCAACAATCTTGGTGAGCGTGCGAGCGAATTGCTTGTGCGCGGCGTTCGCTGTGCGTCTGCTGTGATGGATGTGGCTGATCAGCTCCTCATCATCAGGTGCGATGGGCTTCCGTCGATGCCGCTATGACTATTTTTGAACTTTTCAGATCCATCCGCGCCGCGGTAGCTGTCGAGGACTTCGATCAATTGATTGGGCTGCTGGTCGAGGTCAATCTCTCGTTTGCCCGCATCGGCAGGCCGGTAGATGCCAAGGTTTTCGAAGGCATGATGGACTTGCTCGATTTCGCGAGAAACAGCGGAGACTGCGCTCGGCATGTGTTCGAATGGTTCATGTCCAATGGTGCGGCGTTCGATCGTGGTCAGACTCGCGTTCTAAGGCGATATGTTGCCGACACCTATCCGAAATTCGGCAGCACGCTCCTCATAAGCGAGGTCGCGGATTGGGTCGGAGGATGGCGTGACGGCGAGGCTGTCGCTGCGGTCAGGTCGTGGATGGGCGAGTGGCCAGAGCTGTCGTCCGATGCCAGACGCGGTGTCGAAACGGTACTCCGCGACATGCTGGACGGTTCTCCGATCGAGATGAGCGCGGAAGAGCTTGCCGACGCAAAAGAAATGCAGAAAGACTGCGAGCGGCTGATGAGGGGAGATCGCCTCCGACAGACTACGTTGCATTGATTCTCTGAAATGTCGTGCGGCGAAGAGATGGCACTCCCAACTCTGCTTCCGGCGACGACGTCGCGGTACGTCGGTTTCGTGCCGTGTGCGCGGTCGCCGAACGTGGCTCTTTTTTCCAAGAACGCGATTAGCTTCGCGTCGTGCGGCAAGCCGTCTGTCCGATTTTCCCGCTCAGGCAGCTATGGCGAGTGTATCGGCTGATCTTTTTGGAGGCGTTTGATGCTGGCCTTCGCGCGACTCTGCTCGGTTGTTTCGATTGTGCTGGGGGCGTTCTTAAGTAGCTACTTGCTGGTGATCCTGGGAAGGACTGGATGGGGTGCCACGCAAACTTCGATTGGGTCAGATGTGATTGTTGCGTTCTACGTGCTCACAGGAGTGGCCTTGTGCGCCAGTGCGTTCGCGGTATTCAAGCGCGTGGGGCTCCGCATACCAAATATTGGCGTGCTAGTGCTCCTGTTGCTCACATTGCTGTTTTTTTTGGGGCTCAATGTTTCGGGGTATGTCGTAGATTTCTCGGCTTGTGGGCTCCGGTGCTACTGGGGAGTCGGTGTTGGGTAGGTTCGTCGTTGGAGATCCGACCGATACGCCGCCGCAAGCGGCATGAGCGTGCGCTCGGTCACCGTAGTGAATCGGGGGAAGTGAAGTGATCGATCAGATTTATTGTCGTCGTGCAGTCGCAGCGGTCGCAATGCTCGGCATGTGCGGGGCCGCAGCGGCCCAGGAATCGCCCTCGGCCATAGTGGAAACAAACATCAACGGCAACAGGACGGTGACGATCACGCTGCCGTTCAATACCAACAACATGGGCATCGACCACTATCAGTTCAGCGTGGCCGGCAGCGGCTACACGTGGACGCTGACGAACGTGGGGATGGGGCAGGGATCGGCGCAGAGCGGTTCGACGATTCCGCTGAGCGGTCAGGATCTTTCGCTGTCGGTGACGACCGCGGGGTTGCCCGTTACGGGTTCGGCGGCAACGACGTCGCAGTACATCGATTTCGTGCCGTGTACGCGGTCGCCGAACGTGCAGTGCTTTTCGCAGAACGCGAAACGGTATCGCTTCGTCGTCGATCCGAATGTCACGGTGACGCCGAGTGCGACGATCACGACCGACGGCAGCGGCGTGCGGACGGTACAGCTCGAATCGTTGGTTGCGCCGCCCAACAGCGCCGTGACGGCGGCGTGCGTGAAAGACGCAGGGGCGCCGACGGCAACGACGATCGCCGTCAGCCCGGCGACACGCAACACCGATTCGAACGGGCGTGCGGATTTCACGGTCACGACGAGTGGGCTGCGGCTGATCGCCGCGAGCGGCAACGCGCCGTCGGGGCGCTGTACGTTCCGCGCGCATGCGTCCAGCGCGAAGACCGCGGTGGTCGAAGTCCTGGGGCAGCGCATCAACCCGACGCTGGATGTGAGTCCCTCGAGCGTCAGCGTACCCACATCCGGCGTTACGTTCGTGGAGCGCGACGTGACCGTGGACACGCGTCCGAGCGCCTACGGCAACGTCACGATCGACGCGAGCTGCACGGCGGAGGCGCCGGCGACGGTCGGTCTCGACGGTGCGGCGCAGGGCTCCGCACACACCGGCAGCAAGGTCACGATCGCGAACGGCGAAGTCACGTTCCGCGTACGCGCGGAGAACCTCGTCACCGTGCCGCCGACCGGTTCGCCGCACGTGCGCTGCACGTTCAAGGTGCGCGAACTCGCGGCGACCTACGAATACTACGTTTCGGGCCGTCAGGTCAGCCCGTCGGTCAGCCTGAGTACGGGCCAGATCACGCAGACCGGCACGACGTCGCTCACGGCCACGATGAGCCCGGC
>CAMLLF010000545.1 GCA_946480705.1 uncultured Lysobacteraceae bacterium
CCCGGTCCCGCTGTCCGAGCGCCTGCAGCTGCTGGGCCGCGGATGCCTTCGCCTCCCTCAGCCCGAGGCTGGAGAGCTGCAGCTGCGCCGCGTGCGCAGTCCGTGGCTGTCGGCCGAAACGCATCGCTTCGGCTCGCTGTCCGAGTTCTTCGCGCTGTCGGCAGCGTCCGAACGCGACTACGAATACACCGTCGCCTGGATCGACTGCGCGGCGCGGGAACGCACGCTCGGACGCGGCCATTTCATCCGCGCCAACCACGCGCCGGCCGCCGACGGTCCGCCGGTCTCGCGCCGCCGCCTCTCGGTGCCGTTCACGTTTCCGGTCCCGGCGGTCAACCGCCTGACCCTGCCGCTGCTCGCGTCGCTCTACTACCAGCGCCAGCGCCGCCGCGTCGCGCATGCGCTCGTCCACTACGACCCGTATTTCTATCCGCTCGACGCGATCGCCGACTGGAACCGCGCCTACGGCCCGCGCGGCTTCCTGCAGTATCAGTGCGTGCTGCCGCCGGACGCCGCCGAAGCCGGCGTCGCCGAGCTGCTGCGCCGCATCGCGCGCGCGGGCGCGGGCTCGTTCACGAGCGTGCTCAAGGTATTCGGCGAGCGCGCGTCGGCTGGTATCCTCTCGTTTCCCCGGCCCGGCGCGACACTCGCCCTGGATTTTCCGAATCACGGCGAAGCGACGCTGCGCCTGCTCGACGAACTCGACGCGATCGTCGCGACCGCCGGCGGCGCCGTGTATCCGGCCAAGGACGCGCGGCTGCCGGGTGCGCGGTTCCGCGCGTTCTTCCCGAACTGGCAACACCTGCAACCCTATCTGGACCCGCGGTTCTCCTCGGGTTTCTGGCGCCGCGTCACGGAGTAGCCCATGCGCAGAATCCTCATCGTCGGCGCGACCTCGGCGATCGCCGAAGCGACCGCCCGCCTGTTCGCCGCGCGCGGCGACGCGCTGTGCCTCGTCGGCCGCGACGCCGCGCGGCTCGCGACGATCGCCGCCGACCTCGCCGTCCGTGGCGCCGTGCGCACGGCGACCGCGACGCTCGATGTCACCGACTACGCTGCGCACGAAGGCGTCATCGACCAAGCCGAACGCGAACTCGGCGGCCTCGACACCGTGCTGATCGCCCACGGCACGCTGTCGGACCAGAACGACTGCGAGAACTCCGTCGATGCGCTGCGCCGCGAATACGACATCAACGCGCTCAGCGTCATGGCGCTGCTGACGCCGATCGCGAACCGCTTCGCGAAACAGGGCTTCGGCGACATCGCCGTGATCTCCTCGGTCGCCGGCGACCGCGGCCGCATGTCGAACTACGTCTACGGCTCGGCCAAGGCCGCCGTCACGGCATTCCTTTCCGGCCTGCGCCAGCGCCTGCAGAAATCCGGCGTCAACGTGCTGACGATCAAGCCCGGGTTCGTCGACACCCCGATGACGAAGGACTTCCCGAAAGGCGCGCTCTGGGCACAGCCCGGCGACGTCGCCGCGGGCATCGTCAAAGCCATCGACAAACGCCGGAGCGTCGTCTATCTGCCGTGGTTCTGGTCGCTGATCATGCTGGTGATCCGCAACGTGCCGGAGTTCGTGTTCAAGCGGGTGAAGCTCTGATGGTTGCCAAGACCGACAAACTCGTCCTGACCGGCGCGGCTGGCCTCGTCGGCCAGAATCTCGTCGTCGAACTCAAGGCGCAGGGCTATACGAATCTCGTCGCGATCGACAAGCATGCGCACAATCTCGCGATCCTGCGCGAGCTGCATCCGGACGTGACGACGATCCAGGCCGATCTCGCCGAGCCGGGTGCATGGAGCGACAGCTTCGCCGGCGCGGCTGTCGTCGTGCAGCTGCACGCGCAGATCACCGGCAAGTTTCCCGACGAATTCGTGCGCAACAACGAGCAGGCGACGCGGCTCGTGCTCGATGCGGTGCGGACGCACGCCGTGCCGTATCTCGTCCACATCAGCTCGTCGGTCGTCAATTCCGTCGCGAACGACGACTACACGAACACGAAGAAGGCGCAGGAAAAGCTCGTCGTCGACAGCGGCCTCGCGCACTGCGTGCTGCGGCCGACGCTGATGTTCGGCTGGTTCGATCCGAAACACCTCGGCTGGCTGTCGCGCTTCATGGCCAAGGTGCCGGTGTTTCCGATTCCGGGCCACGGCCGCTACATGCGCCAGCCGCTGTACGAGCGCGACTTCTGCCGCTGCATCGTCAGGTGCATCGAGACGCAGCCGGCCGGCGCGGTCTACGACGTCTGCGGCGACACGCGCATCGACTACGTCGACATCATCCACACGATCAAGCGCGCCAAGGGGCTGCGCACGCCGATCGTGCACATTCCGTACTGGTTCTTCAAAGCGCTGCTGAAGACCTATGCATTGTTCAGCAGCAGGCCGCCGTTCACCGCGGCGCAGCTCGACGCGCTGACCGCCGGCGACGAGTTCACCGGCGTGGACACGAAAAGCGTGTTCGGCGTGACGCAGACGCCGTTCGCCGAGGCCGTGCGCGAAAGCTATTGCGATCCGCGCTATGCGCACGTGGTGCTGGAGCGCTGAGCGGCGCGACAATTTTCCCGGCGGTCGCCGCGACCGCCGTTCTGCAAAGGTTGGCTCGTGAGCGACAACAAGAAACGTTTTGCGATCGTCGGCGCCGGTCCCATGGGCCTGATGGCCGCGATGGAAATCCTCAAGGCCGGCCACGAGGTCGACGTCTACGAGCGCGACGACCGCATCGGCGGCATGTCGGCGGCGTTCGATTTCGACGGCCTGCTGATCGAACGCTACTACCACTTCGTCTGCCGCACCGACGACCCGCTGTTCGAGCTCATGGCCGAACTCGGCATCAGCGACGCGCTGAAGTGGACCGACACGAAAATGGGCTTCTACTGCCAAGGCAAACTGTACAAATGGGGCACGCCGTTCGCGCTGCTCGGTTTCGACAGGCTCGGCTGGATCGACAAGTTCCGCTACGCGCTGCACGTGATGCGCACGAAGTCCATCGGCGACTGGCGCGCACTCGACAAGGTCGGCGTGACCGACTGGCTCGTGCGCAATCTCGGCGAGCGCGCCTACAAGGTGCTCTGGGAGCGGCTGTTCTACCTGAAGTTCTACGAATACAAGGACAAGCTCTCGGCGGCCTGGCTCGGTACGCGCATCAAGCGCGTCGCGCTGTCGCGCAGGAATCTGTTCCAGGAATCGCTGGGCTACATCGAAGGCGGCTCGGAAACGCTGCTGCGCAAGATGCAGGAATTCGTGCTCGCGCGCGGCGGCCGCATCCACCTGGGCGCCGGCATCGACCGCGTCAACGCGCCGGCCGGCAAGGTCGAGAGCATCACCGTGCGCGGCGAGACCACTCCGGTCGACGGCGTCGTCAGCACGGCGCCGATTCAATACGTGCCGCGCCTCGTACCGGAGTTGCCGGAGTCGTTCGTCGCGCGCATCCGCGCGCTCGAGAACATTCCGGTCGTCTGCGTGATCCTGAAGCTGAAGCAGCCGCTCAGCGAGAATTTCTGGATGAACATCTGCGACGACAGCATCGACATCCCGGGCGTCATCGAATATTCCAACCTGAATCCTGGCGCCGGACCGGCCATCGTCTACGCGCCGTTCTACAT
>CAMLLF010000546.1 GCA_946480705.1 uncultured Lysobacteraceae bacterium
GAAGCGGGCAACGATTTCGCGATCGCGAAGATCAGCGCGCTGAACGGCGCGATCGACACGGCGTTCTGTCCGAACACGACGGCCTGCATGGGCACGCAGCGTACCGAAGGCCGGCGCACGATCGGCTACAACCTCGGCGGCGACAATCAGGACCGCGCCCGGGCGCTGGCGGCGACGCCCGACGGCACTATCCTGATCGCCGGCGAAGTGCAGCGCACCGTGTCGAACGCGGTCAGCACCAATTATCTGATCACGCGCGTCAACAGCAACGGCTCGTTCACCGGCGGCTTCGGCAGCGGCCTCAATGTCTACAATTCCATTCTGCCGGATCTGCTCCTGACCGGGCTGACGGTGCGCAGCGACGGCAAGATCCTGATCGCCGGCACGACGGCCTCCGCGCCGCTCGCCGCCGACCCGGCCCGCCTGCAGTGGGTCGTGCAGCTGTCGGCGTCGGGGCAGCCCGACAACGAATTCACGACCGGCCTCGGCGGCGGCAATTCGTCGATCGCGCTGATCCTCTATCCGAAGGCCTCCGACAGCCAGCCGACGAACCACGAGGCCGGCGCGCTGACGCTCGACCGCGGCCGCATCCTGCTGGCCGGCTCGCGCCTCTGGGCGCAGAACCTGCCCGGCGGCGTGCGCGACTACGACTACACGATCACGCGGCTCAAGGGGGACAGCATTTTTACGGATGGATGGGAGTACTGAGGGCCGGGAACCGGGAATCGGGAATCGCGATTGGCGATTCCCGATTCCCCCGCTGTTCACGCGTCCGCTTCTTCCTTGTACGCATCGACCGGAATGCAGGCGCACATGATGTTCTTGTCGCCGTAGACGTTGTCGACGCGCGCGACCGGCGGCCAGTATTTCTGCTGGCGCAGCGTCGCGAGCGGGAATGCGGCGAGTTCGCGCGGATAGGCGTGCTTCCACTCGCTGCCGCAGACCATGGTCGCCGTATGCGGGGCGTTCTTCAGCGGATTGTCCTCGCGATCGAGCTTGCCGTCTTCGACCGCGCGGATTTCCTCGCGGATCTCGATCATCGCGTCGATGAATCGATCGAGTTCGTGCAGCGATTCGGACTCGGTCGGCTCGACCATCAGCGTGCCGGCGACCGGGAAGCTCAGGGTCGGCGCATGGAAGCCGAAGTCGATGAGGCGCTTGGCCACGTCCTCGGCGCTGATGCCGGTCGCATCCTTGAGCGGACGCAGGTCGAGGATGCATTCGTGCGCGACGAGGCCGTTGCGGCCGGTATACAGCGTCTCGAAATGCGGTGCGAGGCGCGTGGCGATGTAGTTCGCATTGAGCAGCGCGACCTGGGTCGCGCGGCGCAGCCCTTCGGCGCCCATCATCGTCACGTACATCCACGAGATCGGCAGGATCGAGGCGGAACCGAAGTTCGCCGCGCTGACCATGCCGACCGCGCCGTCGCTGCCGAGCGTGCGCGGCAGGAACGGCGCGAGGTGCGACTTGACCGCGCACGGGCCGACACCGGGGCCGCCGCCGCCATGCGGGATGCAGAACGTCTTGTGCAGGTTCAGGTGCGAGACGTCCGAGCCCCACTTGCCGGGCTTGGCCACGCCGACGAGCGCATTCATGTTCGCGCCGTCGGTATACACCTGGCCGCCGTGCTCGTGGATGATCTCGCAGATCTCGACGACCTCTTCCTCGAACACGCCGTGCGTGGACGGGTACGTCATCATGATCGCGGCAAGGCGATTGCTGTACTTCTCGGCGTTGCGGCGGATGTCCTCGACGTCGACGTTGCCGTTCGCGTCGGTCTTCGTGACGACGACCTGCATGCCGCACATCTGCGCCGAGGCCGGGTTCGTGCCGTGCGCGGAGTCCGGGATCAGGCAGATGTCGCGATGCGCCTCGCCGCGCGAGCGGTGGTAGGCGCGGATCGCGAGGAGACCTGCGTATTCGCCCTGCGCGCCCGAGTTCGGCTGCAGGCTCACCGCGTCGTAGCCCGTGCACTCGACGAGCATGGCCTCGAGCGAGTCGATGAGTTCCTTGTAGCCCTGCGTCTGTGCGACCGGCGCGAGCGGGTGGATGTTGCCGAATTCCGGCCAGGTGACCGGAATCATTTCCGCAGTCGCGTTGAGCTTCATGGTACAGCTGCCGAGCGGAATCATCGTGCGGTCGAGCGCGAGATCCTTGTCGGCGAGCGAACGCAGGTAGCGCAGCAGCTCGTGCTCGCTGTGGTGCGTGTTGAACACCGGGTGCTGCAGGAAGCTGCTCGTGCGGCGCAGGCCCGCCGGCAGCGCGTCGGCGGTCGCCGCGTCGAGCGCGTCGATGTCGGCGACGCTGGCGCCGAACAGCGTGGCGAGTGCGACGACTTCATCGCGCGTCACGGTTTCGTCGAGGCTGATGCCGACGCTCTGCGCATCGATGCGGCGCAGGTTGATGCGCGCGGCCTGCGCCTTGGCAACGACGGCCGCGGCGTCGACGCCGACGACGTGCAGCGTGTCGAAGAAGTCCGGGCCGACGGTGACGCCGGCCGAACGCAGCGCGGCGGCGAGCACGGCGGTCAGGCGGTGCACGCGCGTGGCGATGCGCACGAGGCCTTCCGGACCGTGATAGACCGCGTACATGCTCGCCATGACCGCGAGCAGCACCTGCGCCGTGCAGATGTTCGAAGTCGCCTTCTCGCGGCGGATGTGCTGTTCGCGCGTCTGCAGCGTCAGGCGGTAGGCGGGCTTGCCCTCGGCGTCGATCGACACGCCGATCAGGCGGCCCGGCATCGAGCGCTTGTACGCGTCGCGGCAGGCCATGAACGCCGCGTGCGGGCCGCCGAAGCCGAACGGCACGCCGAAGCGCTGGCTGTTGCCGACGACGATGTCGGCGCCCCACTCGCCCGGCGCGGCGATCAGGGTCAGCGCAAGGAGATCCGTCGCGACCGCGACGAGGCCGCCCTTCGCATGCACGGCCTCGGCGAGCGCGGCGTAGTCGTTGATCTGGCCGAAGGTGTTCGGATACTGCAGCAGCACACCGAACACGTCCGCCGCGGCGGCGTCCGCATCGTCGCCGACGGTCAGCTCGATGCCGAGCGGCTCGGCGCGCGTCTGCAGCAGTTCGAGCGTCTGCGGATGCACGCCGCGCGAGACGAAGAAGGTGTTCGACTTCGACTTCGCCGAGCGCTTGGCGAGCGTCATCGCCTCGGCCGCCGCGGTGCCTTCGTCGAGCAGCGAGGCATTGGCGATCTCCATGCCGGTGAGGTCGGCGCAGAGGGTCTGGAAATTGATCAGGGCCTCCATGCGGCCCTGGGAGATTTCGGCCTGATACGGCGTGTACGCCGTGTACCAGGCGGGGTTTTCGAGGATGTTGCGCAGGATGACGTTCGGCGTGTGCGTGCCGTAGTAGCCCTGGCCGATGAAGCTGCGGAAGACCTGGTTGCGGCCGGCGATCGCACGGATCTTCGCAATGGCTTCCACTTCGCTGATCGCAGCCGGCAGCGCGAGCGGCGCGGCCGACTTGATCGATCCCGGCACGATGGCGTCGGTCAGCGCATCGAGCGAGGCATGGCCGACGACGCCGAGCATGTGCGCGATTTCCGCGTCGTTGGGGCCGATATGGCGTTCGACGAACGCGTCGTGGTGCTCGAGCT
>CAMLLF010000547.1 GCA_946480705.1 uncultured Lysobacteraceae bacterium
CGCGCCCGGATTGATGTCGGTCGCGTAGATCAGGCTGCGTTCGAGCAGTTCTTCCTCGCGCAGCAGGATGGCCATGGAATAGGCCTCCTCGCCCGAGCTGCAGCCGGCGATCCAGATCTTCAGCGACGGATAGGTGCGCAAGAGCGGCACGACCTTCTCGCGCAGCGCGCGGAAATAGCTCGGGTCGCGAAACAGGTCGCTGACCTGCACGGTCAGGTATTCCAGCAACTCGGCGAATACCTGCGATTCGTGCAGCAGCCGGCCCTGCAGCTCCGACAGCGTGCGGCAGTCGAAGCGCACCATCGCCGCGGCGAGGCGCCGCCGCAGCGACGCGCGCGCGTAGCTGCGGAAGTCGTAGTGATACGCGTGATAGATCGCCTCGACGAGCAGTTTCAGCTCGACGTCGTTGATCGCCGGGGCGACGTCGGTCGCGCTCATCGCGGCATCCAGATCCTGACCAGCGACAGCAGGCGATCGACGTCGAGCGGCTTGGCGATGTAGTCGTTCGCGCCGGCCGCGAGGCATTTCTCCTGATCGTCCTTCATCGCCTTGGCGGTCAGCGCGATGATCGGCAGGCGGCGCCATTCGGCGCGCCGGCGGATTTCGCGCATCGCCGTGAAGCCGTCCATCTCCGGCATCATGATGTCCATGAGCACGAGATCGACGGCCGCGTCGGGGGATCTGTCGGCGCGCTCCAGCGCCTCGATCGCCTCGCGGCCGTTGCGCGCGATCTCCACGCGCGCGCCCTTGGGTTCGAGCACGCTGGAGACCGCGAAGATGTTGCGCACGTCGTCCTCGACGATGAGGATGCGGCGGCCTTCGAGCGTGGCGTCGCGATCGCGCGCCGCGCGCAGCATGCGCTGGCGGTCCGGCGGCAGCGCCGATTCCATCTGGTGCAGGAACAGCGTGACTTCGTCGAGCAGACGTTCCGGCGAACGCGCGTCCTTGATGATGATGGACTTGGAGAACCGCCGCAGCGACTGCTCCTCGTCGCGCGTCAGCGCGCGGCCGGTGTAGACGATGACCGGCGGAAACGCGACCTCCTCGCGCTCGGCCATCTTCTGCAGCAGCGCGTAGCCGCTCATGTCCGGCAGGTTCAGATCGAGCACCATGCAGTCGAACGTCGTCGCCTGCAGCGCATCGAGCGCGGCGCGCGCGGAATCCACGCCGACGATGTTCACGCCGTCGGCGACCAGCAGCTGGCGCACGCTCTCGCGCTGCACCGCGTTGTCTTCGACGACGAGCACCGAACGCAGGCGCGCCGAGACCTTCGCTTCCATCTGCCGCAGCGCCTCGACGAGCTGCGCGCGCAGCACCGGCTTGACCGCGTAGCCGATCGCGCCGCGCTCGAGCGCCTGCCGCGTGTAGTCGGTGCCCGAGATCACGTGCACCGGAATGTGACGCGTCAGCGGATCGCGCTTGAGCTGGTCGAGCACGCCGAGCCCGGACTGATCCGGCAGGTTGATGTCGAGCAGGATCGCGACGGGCCGGTAGCGCGCGGCCGCGGCGAGGCCGTCGCTGCCGGCGTAGGCGACGACGCAGGCGAACCCGGTCTCGTGCGCGACGTCGCGCAGCACCGAGGCGAAATCCGGATCGTCCTCGATGACGAGCACGCAGCGCGCGCCGTCGGCCAGCGTGTCGCGGTCGTCGTCGACCGCGGCCGGCGCGAGCGGCAGCGCCGGCGCGGCCGCCCGCGCGGGTGTCGCCGCGGGCGCCGCCGCCGACGCGCTGATCGCCGCGTGCGCGGGCGCCGCGGCGGCGGCGCCTTCGGGCGCCTGCGCCGGCAGCGTCAGCACGAAGATGCTGCCCTTGCCCGGCGTGCTGCGCACGACGATGTCGCCGCCGAGCAGCCGCGCGAGATCGCGCGAGATCGACAGTCCGAGGCCCGTGCCGCCGTACTTGCGGTGCATGCTGCCGTCGGCCTGCCGGAACGCCTCGAAGATCACGTCCTGCTGCTGCTCGGCGATGCCGATGCCGGTGTCGTGCACCGCGAACACGATCTGCCCCTGCTCGTCGGCGCAGACGCGCAGCTCGACCTTGCCCTGGTCGGTGAACTTGATCGCGTTGGACAGGAGATTCCGCAGGATCTGGCCGAGGCGCAGCGGATCGGTCGTGATTTCCAGCGGCGTGCCGATCTGGATGTCGCAGACGAGTTCCAGTCCCCGGTCGACCGCGACGGGCCGGAAGGTACGCACGAGCGCGTCGGTCGACGCAACAATATTTACTTTTTCACGATTGATCTCGACGCGGCCGGCCTCGATCTTGGCGAGATCCAGGATGTCGTTGATGATCGCGAGCAGATCCTTGCCGGCCGAGGAAATGGTCTGCGCGAACTTGACCTGCTCCTCGTTCAGGTTGCCGCCCTTGTTGTCGGCGAGCAGCTTGGCGAGGATCAGCGTGGAGTTCAGCGGCGTGCGCAGTTCGTGGCTCATGTTGGCCAGGAACTCGCTCTTGTAGCTGTTGGCGCGTTCGAGTTCCGCCGCCTTGTCGATGAGCACCACCTGCGAGCGGGCAAGTTCGTCGCGCTGGTGTTCGAGCTGCTGGGCGAATTCCTCGAGCTGGGCATTGGTCTGTTCGAGCTCGGTCTGCTGGTTTTCCATCTGGGCCCGCGAAGCCTTCAGCGCGTTGCTCTGCTCCTCGAGTTCCTCGTTGCTGACGCGCAGTTCCTCCTGCTGCGTCTGCAGCTCTTCGGCCTGGCGCTGGGTTTCCTCGAGCAGTTCGAGCACGCGCGCGCGGTCCCTGGCCGTGCGCACGGTGATCGCGAGCACGTCCGCGGCGCGGCGCAGCAGATCCTTCTCGGCGGCGCGCACCGGACGCAGGAAGCCCAGTTCGACGACCGCCTGCACGACGCCGTCGACGCTGACCGGCAGGATCAGGACCTCGGCCGCGTCGCCGCGGACCAGGCCCGAACGCAGCGGCAGATAGCCCGCCGGCAGATGGGTCAGATGGGTCAGCGCGCGATCCTTGACCGCCTGACCGACCAGCCCTTCGCCGAGGCGCTGCTCGGCCATCGCGAGACCGCCGTCGACCGCATGCACGGCCACCGCGTGGAAGCGGCTGCCGCCGCTCTGCACGTAGACCGCACCGACCGGCGCCTCGAGGAAGCGCGTCAGGAAACCGAGCACGTTCTCGCCGATCGACTGCAGCCCCTGCTCGCCGAGCAGGCGCTCGGCGAGCCCGGCCTGTCCGCGTCGCACCCAGGCTTCGGTTTCGCGCGCGCGATAGTCGCGCGAGGTCACGTAGGCGGCGATCAGGATCAGCACGAACAGCACGCCGCCGCCGCCGATCGACGTCCAGACCGTTCGGTCGGACGCTTCGCGCCAGCCGCGCTGCTGCTCGTCCTGACGGCGCTGCTCGGCCGTCTCGATCTCGCGCACGAGCGCGCGGATCCGGTCCATCGTCACGTGACCGCGGTCGCTTGCGAACAGTGCGAGCGCACCGCTGCTGTCGCCTTTTTGCCGCAGCCGGATCGATTCTTCGAGTTCTGAAAATTTTTCCGTGATGAGCTGGCGCAGCGCGTCGAAGCGGCGCTGCTGCTCGTCGTCACCGGAAATCAAGGCCTGCAGCTGCTGCTGCGTAGCCGCGATATCGCTTTTTG
>CAMLLF010000548.1 GCA_946480705.1 uncultured Lysobacteraceae bacterium
CCCTCGTGGGAGGGGCGTCAGCCCCGACTTGGGCACCAGGGGCTTTCGCGCCCGAAGCATCGGGGCTGAAGCCCCTCCCACGAAAATCGGCGCCGTGCGGGAATCGCGTCGGCCGATGGCGGGCGTCGTATCCTTCGCGTCCTTTTTCGACGTCGGCTTTATGGACCTGCTCTACGCCCTTCTGCTCGGCATCATCGAAGGCATCACCGAATTCCTGCCGATTTCGAGCACGGGACATCTGCTGATAGCGGAACACTGGCTCGGCGCACGCTCGGATCTGTTCAACATCGCGATCCAGGCCGGCGCGATCCTCGCGGTCTGCCTGCTGTACCGGCAGCGACTGTGGCAGCTCGCGACGGGGCTCGGCGATCCGGAGCAGCGCCGCTACACGGCCAAGCTCGCGCTTGCGTTCGCGATCACCGCGGTCCTGGGCCTCGTCGTCGCGAAGGCGGGCTTCAAGCTGCCGACCGAGATCGCACCGATCGCCTGGGCGCTCGTGATCGGCGGCCTATGGATCCTGCTCGCCGAAAGACTCGTCGCGAACAGGCCCGACGTGACGGAAATCGCCTGGCACACCGCTGCGCTGGTCGGGCTGTTCCAGGTCGTCGCCGGCGTGTTTCCGGGTACGTCGCGGTCGGCGGCGACGATCTTCGTCGCACTGCTCGCCGGCACGACGAGCCGCGCCGCGGCGACCGAGTTCGCGTTCCTCGTCGGCATTCCGACGATGTTCGCGGCCTCGGGCTATGAGCTCGCCAAGACGCTCGAGGCCGGGCAGACGCACGAGGACTGGAGCCTGCTCGCGATCGCGTTCGCCGTGTCGTGCGTGACCGCGTTCGTCGCGGTCCGCTGGCTGCTCGGCTACATCCGCACGCATCGCTTCACCGCGTTCGCGTGGTATCGCATCGCGCTGGGGCTCGCGCTGCTGCTGGGGCTGCCTGCGGCGAGCTAACCGTTCTCGCGAACGCTGCATCTCTCCGGCGTCCGTTGCCCGGGAAGTGCCATGTCCACCGCGTCGCTGCCGTTCCGCTTTTTTACCGCGCTGTTCGCGCCGATGTTCGCTGCCGTCGCGACCGCTGCCACGTTGACGCCGCGGCAATGGCACGAGGATCTCGCGGCCGCACGCGCCGCGATCGCGGCCACCCATCCGGACCTCGCGCATTCGACCAGTGCTGCAGCGGTGGACCACGGGTTCGCACGGGTCGAGCGGCAGCTGCGCCGGCCGCTCGACGTCGACGCCGGCTGGCGCGTGCTCGCGGCGCTGAATCCGCTGTTCGCCGATGCGCATCTGTGCGTCTGCTACGACGACTGGCGTACCGAGGTACGCGGGCTGCTCGCCGACGGCGGCGGCGTGTTTCCGTTCGCCGTCGATGCCGATGCCGACGGCCGCCTCGTCGTCACGCGCTGGCTCGGCGGCGCGGCAACACCGCTGGCCGGCGCGCGCATCGCGGCGATCAACGGCGTTCCCGCCGACCGGATCGCAGCGGAACTGCTCGCCCGCGTGCACGGCGACACGCCGCGCTTTCGCGCGGGCGTGCTGTCGCAGCGCTTCGCGTTCTACTACTGGAAAGTGTTCGGCGCGCCGGCGCAGTTCGATGTCGCGTTCGGCGACGGTGCGCGCCTGCGCGTTGCCGCGGACCGCCGCGGCAACGGCGACATCGCCGGCGCGCCGTCGTTCGAGTCGGCGTTCTCGCTGACGCTGCTGCCCTCGCGCGCCGCGGTGCTGCGCATCGACACATTCGCCTGGCCCGACAAGGAACAGGTCGCCGCGTTCCATCGCGATGCGTTCGCGCGCCTGCGCGACGCCGGCGTCGACACGCTCGTGATCGACGTGCGCAACAACGGCGGCGGCAACGACGATCAATGGATCGACGCGGTGCTGCCCTACCTCGCAACCCAGCCGTATCAATGGGCATCGCGCTATCGCAAGAAGATCATTGAGAAGTTCCGCAAGGACGGCGAGACCGCCGGCGCCGTCGTCGACGGCCGCATCGAACGCGTCATCGAACCGCAGCCCGGTCATCCGCTGCGCTTTCGCGGCAAGACCTACGTGCTCGTCGGGCGCGGCACCTATTCGTCCGCCGTGCTGTTCGCCAACGTCATGCAGGACTACGGCTTCGCGACGCTCGCAGGCACCGGCGACGCGGCGCGCGCGCGCCAGAGCGGCGGCGTGCAGCGCGTCGTACTACCGCATTCGAAGCTCGTCATGTCCGTGCCGCGTTTCATCCTTGAACGGCCCTCGGGCGCGGCGGGCCCGGCGCTCGTGACGCCCGCCATCGCGGTCGAGGACGATCCGCTGCAGCCTCGGCGGGCCGTCGATGCACTGCTTGCCCGAGTCACCGCGGCACGTTGATCGCAAACTGCATGACGGCCGCGCCGAACGCTGCATTGCGCCCGGACCGGACCCAGCAGCGAACGCCCAACGCATTGACCAAACAAAACTTTTTCGGCAACCGCGATTGGCGTTGCGTTTGCTGCCTGAGACTGCGGGCCCGTCCGGTCCGCCCGCATGCCCTCAGGAGAATTCGCATGAATCCGATCAAGCCGCTTGCAATGGCCACCCTGTTCGCCCTCGGCGGCGGTGTCGCGCTGACGGCCTCGGCTGCCGCGGAGAAACCCCTCGAACAGACCCTCAGCGATGCGAACAAGGAAGGCCGCATCTGGGCCAGCTTTGCGCTGAACCGGCACCTCAATCCGTTCGAGTTCGACATCAAGGTCAACGGTGAAACCGCGACGCTGAGCGGCACCGTCGACGAATCGATCGACAAGGAACTCGCCGAGCAGGTCGCGCTCGGCGTCAGCGGCATCAAGAAAGTCGTCAACAACGTGACCGTCGATCCGGACTGGGCGCCGAAGGCGCGGCCGACCGGCGAACGCAGCTTCGGCCAGACCGCCGAGGACGCGACGATCACGGCGACGGTCAAGAGCAAGCTGCTCTGGAGCGAGCACACCGACGGTCTCGACATCGACGTCGACACCAACAGCGGCGTCGTCACGCTGCGCGGCAAGGTACCCACCACGGAAGGCAGGGATCTCGCCGGCCGCTACGCCGCGAACACCAGCGGCGTGCGCAAGGTCAACAACGAGCTCGCGGTCGCGACCGATGCCAGGCGCAGCGGCACGACGTCCGAGCAGCCGATGACCGATACCTGGGTCACGGCGAAGGTGAAATCGTCGCTGACGCTGTCGCGACCGCTCATGGACGACGACATCGACGTCAAGACGACGAACGGCACGGTCACATTGAGCGGCCAGGTCGAGACGACGCAGGAGAAATCGCTCGCGATCGAGATCGCCGACAACATTCGCGGTGCGAAAAAGGTCGAGGCCGGCGGCCTCAAGACGCGCCGCTGATCTGTCATCGGCGCGGCGCCGCGGGCGCCGCGCCTACCCCGCGCGGCGTCCGTCACGGCGACCGCCTTTGGCGGCGACCACGACTCACACACCGTGGTCGCCGCATTTTTTGGCCGGAGGCCCGAGTGAACGCCAGCACGCACGATGCCCAGCCCACTCCCGAAACGCTGCGCCGCGACCGGCGCCGCGCGCTGTTCGATCGCGTTGCCGGCGCCATCACGCATGTCGTGGGCACGTCCGGCGCAT
>CAMLLF010000549.1 GCA_946480705.1 uncultured Lysobacteraceae bacterium
ATCCTCGCCGACCTGCAGGGGCCGAAGATCCGCATCGAGAAATTCGCCAAGGGCAGGATCGTGCTCGAGCCCGGCCAGCCGTTCGTGCTCGACTGTCGCGCCGATGCGGCGCCCGGCGACGAGACACGCGTCGGCGTCAGCTATCTCGGCCTGCCCAACGACGTGAAGACCGGCGACACGCTGCTGCTCGACGACGGCCTGATCTCGCTGGCCGTGCTCGACGTCGTGGAGACCGAAGTGCGCTGCCAGGTGCTGTTCGGCGGCGCGCTGTCGGATCGCAAGGGCCTGAACCGCCTCGGCGGCGGACTGTCGATCGCGGCGCTCAGCGACAAGGACCGCGCCGACATCAAGCTCGCCGCCGAACTCGGCGCCGACTTCCTCGCCGTGTCCTTCGCGAAGAGCGCCGAGGACATGAACGAAGCGCGCCGCCTGCTGCGCGCGGCCGCGGGGCACGGCGCGCTGGTCGCGAAGATCGAGCGTGCCGAGGCGATCGACGTGCTCGGCGAGATCATCGATGCGTCCGACGCGGTCATGGTCGCGCGCGGCGATCTCGGCGTGGAGATCGGCGACGCCGAGCTGCCGGGCCTGCAGAAGAAAATCATCCGCGAAGCGCTGGTGCGCAACTGCGTCGTCATCACCGCGACGCAGATGTTGCAGTCGATGGTCGAATCGCCGATTCCGACGCGCGCCGAAGTGCTCGACGTCGCCAACGCCGTCATCGACGGCACCGACGCCGTGATGCTGAGCCAGGAAACCGCGGCCGGCCGGCATCCCGACAAGGCCGTCGCCGCGATGCGCCGCGTCTGTCTCGGCGCCGAGCGCCAGTTCGAGCCGCTCGAAGGCTTCCAGGCCGGCACGCATCGGCTCGATCGCACCGACCAGGCGATCGCGATGTCGGCGATGTTCCTGTCCGCGCAGGTCAACCCGCGCGCGATCGTCGCGCTGACCGAATCGGGCGCGACCGCGCAATGGCTGTCGCGCTATCGCTCCGCGGTGCCGATCTACGCGCTGTCGCGCAGCGCCCCGGCGCGCCGGCGCATGCAGCTGTATCGCGACGTCTACGCGATCGAATTCGATCCGCGCGGCGTCGACCCCGCGCATGCGACGCGTGCCGCGGTCCAGCACCTGTTCAATCTCGGCCGGCTGTCGGAAAACGATCGCGTCATCATCACGACCGGCGACCACACCGGCCGCCTCGGCGGCACGAACACGATGAAGCTGCTGCGTGTCGGTGCCGGCGGCGCGGTCGAAGGGCTCGGCGAGCTGCAGTGACGGGTTGGACCGACGGCAGGCCGCGTTGTGATCGCGCCGACGGACGCGCGACAATGCGGAGCGTCCGCGCTGCCGCGGCCGCGTCTTCCGTTCCCCCGAAACAGGTCTCTCCGATGCTTCGTCCGTTCCTGTCGTTGCGCCGCGCCATCGTCGCCGTTTCTCTGCTTGCCGCGACGACCGGCATAGCCGCCGCCCAGACCACGCCGCGTCCCGTCGCAGCCAAGGACCTCGGCAAATACTGGCTCGTCGCAAGCGACGCGATGGAGGCGATGAAGCCGAACACCGGCGTGAACCTGTACGCGCCGAGCTGCGCAGTCGTGCGCTACGTGATCAACAGCGACGGCACGACCAGCGACGTCGTGCTCGAAAAGCTCGTGCCGGCCGGCGATCTCGGCATCGTCGCGACCACGGCGATCGACAGCCTCGTCTATGCCGCGGCGAAATCGAACCAGGCGCTGACGCCGGTCGTCACGCGCGTGACCCTGCCGCTGAACCTGCCGCCGGTAGCCGGCACGCCCGAAGAGCGCGCGCGCATCGAGGCGCAGCGCGCGCAGGTGATCGCGGCCTGCGATCCACCGCCCGTCGAAGCCGCGGACAAGCCGGCCGCGCCGGCCAAACCGGCGGAGGCCGGCGGCACGTCCTGATCCGACGATCGCGGCGGATTTTTGCAGTTCTTGAGCATCGGGCCGTCGCGGCGGCCCTCGTCTTGCCATGGCAATGCAGGCGGGTTCTGATCGATCCGGTCGGCTCAATCCGGTCGGGGCGGGAAATCTGCAATGTGGAAAATGGATGAATTTGACGCGCGCCGCGCCGCGGCTGCGCTGCGCGTGCTGCGTGTGCTGCTGGCCGGCCTGATCGCGGCGCACGGCTGGGCGCGCTGGTATTCCGGCGGTGTCGTGCCGTTCGGCAGCTGGCTCGACGGCCTGGGCTTCCCGTTCGGTCTCGGCATCGCGACAGCCGTGACCGCGGTCGAGATATTCGGCACGCCGCTGTTTGCGCTGGGGCGCGCAGTGTTTCCGCTGAGTCTGCTCTACAGCGCGATCTACCTCATGGGCATCGCGCTCGTGCATGCGAAGGCCGGCTGGTTCGTCGTGGGCCTGGGTCGCAACGGCATGGAATACAGCGTGCTGCTGATCGTGAGCCTGCTCGCGGTCGGGTTCGTCGCGAAGCCCGGGCGGGCATAAGACGAGGGCGAGTAAACAGGGGGGCAGTAGGCACTGGGGAGAGCGTTGCCCGCGCTTTCCCGGAGGCGTGCCTGCCGACCCCCCCACGGGCTGGCGATCGCGAAAGCGGATGGCCCCGCGTCGCGCGATTCGTCGTGAGGCGCGGTATGGCCCCAGCCTGCACACGCATCAGTTACCGTCCGTACTGCGCCCGGCGCATTGCCGTGCCGCGCCAGTCGTGGCACCTTCGGCGCGGGGCCGGCGCACAGGGCAATACGGGTGGACGTCACCGAACTGATTGCGCAGGCGCGAGCCGGCGACGCCGCCGCATCCGGGCGGCTGTTCAACGAAGTGTACGGCGACCTGCGCGCGCTGGCCGCGCGTCAGGTCGTACGGATGCGCGCTGACATGCGCGCGACGTCGCTCGTGCATGAAGCCTGGTTCCGGCTCGCGAAGCCGGAATCGCTCGCGCTCAAGGATCGCGAGCATTTCTTTGCGGTCGCCGCACGCGCGATGCGCCAGCTCGTCATCGACCACGCGCGCCAGCGCGTCGCCGGCAAGCGCGGCGGCGGCGCGATCGCGGCCGAACTCGATTCGCAGATCGCCGATGCCGGCGACAACGGCCGCGACCAGGAGCTGCTCGCGCTCGACCAGGCGCTGCGCCAGCTCGAAGCGCTCGATCCGCATCTCGCGGCGCTCGTCGAGATGCGCTTTTTCGGCGGCCTCGAACTCGCCGAGATCTCGACATTGACCGCGCGCTCGGAGCGCAGCCTCAAGCGCGACTGGCGCAAGGCGCGCGCGTTCCTGCATCAGCAACTCGGCGGCGACGCACTGCCCGACGGCGAGGACTGATGCACGCGCCGTCGCGGTGTCGCGCGCACCGCGCCGCGAACGGCATCGAAACGCGCGCGGCGACGCCATTCCATCGCATCCGCCACGGAGTCCGACCATGAACGCTGACGCGCAACGCCGCTGGGCCCGCGCCTCGGAACTGTTCGACGAACTTGCCGACAGCGATCGGACCGAACGCGACGCGAAGATCGCCGCGCTGCGCGAGGCGGGCGAAGATCCCGGCGTCGTCGAACAACTTGTCGCGATGCTCGCCGCCGACGCCGAAGCGAGCGGCGTGCTCGATCGCGGCGTGCAGGCGATGGCGCCGA
>CAMLLF010000550.1 GCA_946480705.1 uncultured Lysobacteraceae bacterium
GTACCGGTCGCCGCGTTGAAACCGTCGACGATGACGAAATACTGCGTGTTGGCCGTGGCTGCGAAGGTCATGGTCTCGGTGATGTTGCCGCCGCCGTCGTCGTCCATCGTGATGCACTGCGCATCGGCCAGCGACGGCAGCTGCGTGCACGCCGCACCCGGCGCCTGCAGCACGTACATGGCGAGATCCCAGCTCGTTCCGGTCGGATCGCCCGACACGGTCACCGAACAGTCGGCATCGGTCGTCACGCCGAACGCGACGTCGAGCGAGGCACCAGTACCGCCGAACAGTGTCTGGCCAGTACCGCAGACCGTGGCGATGTCGTAGTTGTTCGTCGCGCCGACGGTCGTCGAGGACACCGTGAACGGATTGACCGGCGTCGGGTCCGGCGCCACGCAGAGATCGCCCTGCACCGGCCCCTTCGTATGCCCCCAGGCAGCGCTCAGCGTTGCGTATTCCGCGGCCAGATCCTTGTCCATTTGCACGCGTTCGGCGGCCGAAGCGGAGGGGTAGCGCAGCTTGTAGGAGGACGTGGTGCTCTGGGCGATCGCGGCAGCGGGCAGCATGACCGCCGCGGCAACGGCAAGGATTTTTACGAGCATGAGGGGATCTCCGACTGGTAATGGGGCAGGACGAAGAGCGGCAGAACGACGGGAGAGAAGCACCGCGACTTCCGTCATCGCGTGCAAATCGCACCATTACGACGTAGTGGAAAAGCCTGCCTCTCCCCAGAGGCACCGTCAAAACTGCTTGAACGTTACCGGCCAGTCAAGAGCGTACGGTTAAGGCAGAGCCCCATCCTGCCGATATTCGAAGTAGAACCACCAGCCGGCCTCGCCGTTCCAGTTGTCGAGTCCGCCAGCGACGTCGGCCTGGCAGCTCCCGGCGCCGCCGGGCAGCAGCGACGCCAGCGTGCGCGGCGTTCCGTCGACGGGCACGGTGATCGTCGCGGCATCGCTGGCACGGAGGAAGCCGCGCAGCAGACCGCCGCCGGTCGACGCGCCCACGGTCGGCACCGGTGCCGCGAGCTTCGTGTCGAACAGCGGGATGTCGACGGTGCCCGTGCTCAGCACGAAGTCGCCGAGCGTCGTCGCGTAGCACTGGCCGGCCGGCTGCGGGATCGCGATGCCGCCGGCCCAGGTGCTCGTCGTGCCGGCGATCGGCGCGGCGCAGTAGTCGCCGCTGCCGAGCGAGAACGTCTGGTAGTAGCGCGGAGCCTGGCCGGTCGCGGCCGGCACGCACTGCAGCGGCGTCGCGACACTGCAGTCGCCCTCGCGCAGGCTCACGCGGGATCGCCTGCCGTCGGTGCGGAACGGCGCGAACACGAGCAGCGGGCTCGTGTCGTAGCGGCCGTTGGCATCCGCGTCGGCGCCGAGGCTCGCCGCGATCTGCGCATTGAGCCCGACGCTCGCGGTGTCGGTCGCATCGCCGCAGAACGAGATCGGACCGACGTTGATCGGCACGAACACGTGCGGATCGCGCAATTGCAGCTGGCCGAGGCGAAACAGCGCCTGCGGCGACTGCTCGAAATCGTCGTAGAACGTCGCATCGACGGACACTTCGGCCGCTTTCGACGGAATCGCGGCGGCTAACGCCGCGACGGCGAACAGAAAGGACAAGACGTGGCGCATGACGGCTCCGGTTCGGCGGAATTCCCGGAGCCTAAGCGAAACGCGGCATGCGCGCGCATCACCGGACGCGGCGCGACGGTTCGCCGCGCCGCGAACCTCATCGCACGATGCCGGATTCCGGCGGTGTCGACGTGTCCCGGCGCTGCAGGCGGACGTCGACGCCGAGCGCGGGAATGCCGGGCAGA
Organism: uncultured Lysobacteraceae bacterium; assembly: GCA_946480705.1. Next base: position 1,817 of record CAMLLF010000550.1, read on the forward strand.
TCGTCAACGACGAATTCACCGCCCTGCCCGTCGGGCAGCAGCAGTTCCGGCGTCGCAACGAGCCGCTCGCCGAGGCTGACGCGCGCACCCAGACGGATAGCCGCAGCCGACGCCGGCGTCGCGACGAACTCGATGCGCCACTGGCGCCCTTCCGCATCGGTGGTCACGACGAACGGCCGGCCGAACGGATTGATCATTCGCGCGCCCCGCGCCGCGCCGGCGCTGCGCAGCGTGATCGCCGCGTCGACGAAACCGGCGGGGGACCGCGCGACCGGCTGCGCCGCAGACGCGACGACCGCGGTTGCGGCGGCGAGTACGCCGGCCAGCAGATATCCGCGGCGACGTACAGAAAGGTTTCTTTGTACATTATGCAACATCTGGATTCTCTCCTTGAGGGAATGGTTGCCGCGCCAGGCCCAGCCGGACGCGCCGATTTCTTCCGTGGAAACGGCATCGTCGAGCTGGGCTTTCAACATTGCGCCGGCGTAACGCCGTCGCGCTTCCGGAAAACGGCGCATCACGCGCGCGTCGCAGGCGAGTTCCTGGTCGAACCGGAAGCGCGCCGCGGCGAAATGCAACAGGGGGTTGAACCAGAACACGCAGCGCAGCAGCGCCGCGAAAGCGTTCGCGGCGAGATCGCCGCGCCGCCAATGCGCAATCTCGTGCGCGACGATTAGGCGCCGTTCGAGCGCGTCATAGCGACTGCGAAACTGCGGCGGCAGCACAATCGCGGGCTTGCGCAGACCGGCGATGCACGGACCGGCCGCACCTTCGTAGACATTTCCCTGGCGCCGCCGACCCAGCGCACCGCGAAAGCGGACCTGCCGGCGCCATTGGAGAGCAAGGCCGACCGCGATGCCGGCAAGCCACAGCGCGATCGGCGGCCCCGCCGGCCAGCCTGCCACCGTTCCCGCAGCCGTCTGCAGCTGCGTGGCCGCAGACGGCGCGAGCCTCAGCGCGACGACTTGGACGGTCTCGCCACCGGCCGGCACCAGGGCAGCGAGCGCCGCGACCGGCGGCAACGACCAAAGCGCATAGGCCGCCTCGGCGCCCGCGTAACGACGTAGCGCCGGCCGCACGAGCCCTACGACGAACACGGCGACCGACAGCGCGACCGTGACGCCGGCCAGGCATCCGAGTGCGTCACTCATCGGGCAGCTCCGCGATTAGGCGCCTGAGTTCCGCGACGTCCTTCTTGCTGAGCTTGCGCCGCGCCGAGAAATGCGCGACGAGCGGAGCGACGCGCCCGCCGAACAAGCGGTCGAGCAGATCCTTGCTCTGCGCGTGCACATAAGCATCGCGCTGCAGAACCGGGCTGTAGAGATAACGCCGTCCGTCCCTGACCGCAGCGACCGCGCCCTTGTTGAGCAGGCGGTTCAGCAGCGTCTTGACGGTGGCTTCCTGCCACTGCCGCGCGTCGCCGAGCGCCGCGACGATTTCTTCGGCGGCCAGCGGATGCGCATTCCAAAGCACCTGCATGACCGCGCTTTCGGCTTCACTGATGGACATATTCGATTACGCGCGTAAACGACTACATCATTTACGCATGTAATCGATAATCGTGCAAGCAGGCAAAGAGTCGTACGCGGCCGGATAGACGAGCGGACACTGCCGCTCGTCTATCCGGCGGCGGTTCATTTCTCCACGAACGCCCGCTCGATCACATAGTCGCCCGGCGTACCGATGCGCGGCGACACGACGAAGCCGCGGCCGTCGAGCAGTTGCGACAGCGACGCGAGCATGGCGGGGCTGCCGCAGATCATC
>CAMLLF010000551.1 GCA_946480705.1 uncultured Lysobacteraceae bacterium
TGCTGATCCTGCTGGTGATCGCCGTCGGCGGCGCCGTCGAGATCGTGCCGCTGTTCTTCCAGAAGTCCACCACCGAGGCCGTGACCGGCGTGAAGCCCTACACCGCGCTGCAGCTGGCCGGCCGCGACATCTACGTGCGCGAGGGTTGCTACAACTGCCACTCGCAGATGATCCGCCCGCTGCGCGCCGAGACGCTGCGCTACGGCCACTACTCGGTGGCCGGCGAGTTCGTCTACGACCGGCCGTTCCAGTGGGGCAGCAAGCGCACCGGGCCCGACCTCGCGCGCGTCGGCGGCCGCTATTCCGACGACTGGCACCGCGTGCATCTGATGAATCCGCGCGACGTCGTGCCCGAATCGAACATGCCGGCGTACGCCTGGCTCGCCGACGCGCCGCTCGACGCGGCGTCGGTGCAGCGGCACGTCGAAACGCTGCGGCGCCTCGGCGATCCGTATTCCGACGACGACGTCGCCGGCGTGCGCGCCGCGCTCGAGGGCAAGACCGAACTGGATGCCGTGATCGCCTATCTGCAGGCACTCGGCAAGCACGCGCCGACGCGCGATACGGCCGCCGCGACGGCGGGAGGTGGGCAATGAACGCGGGCAATCTTTCGGGCGCGGCCACGGCCGTGCTGCTGGCGATCTTCATCGCCGGCTGGATCTGGGCCTGGAGCGGCCGGCGCCGCGACGATTTCGACGCAGCCGCGCGGCTGCCGCTCGAGGACGAACCGAAGGAGCGCCGGCAATGACTGCGTCGTGGTCGTGGTACGTCATCGCGCTCGTCGTGCTGAACATCGCCGGCAGCGCTTGGCTGCTCTGGTTCACCGGCAGGCGCCGTCCCGGCGACCCGGCGCCGGAACAGACCAGTCACTACTGGGACGGCGACATCACCGAGTACAACAAGCCGATGCCGCGCTGGTGGATCGGGTTGTTCTATCTCACGATCATTTTCAGCATCGGCTACCTTGTGTACTTCCCGGGCTTCGGCAACTTCAGCGGTACGGCGCAGTGGTCGTCGCAGCGCGAGCATGACGCCGAGCGCGCCGAGAACGACCGCCGCATCGAAGCGGCGTTCGCGCCGTTCGCCGAGCGGCCGATCGAGCAGCTCGCGGGCGATCCGGTCGCGCGCCGGCTCGGCCAGTCGCTGTTCGCGAACCACTGCGCGGCCTGCCACGGCGCCGATGCGCGCGGCGCGCGCGGCTTCCCCGACCTGACCGACGCGGTCTGGCACTGGGGCGGCGCGCCCGCGGACATCCTGACCACGGTCAGCGACGGCCGCCAGGCCATGATGCCGCCGCTCAAGGCGGCGTTCGCGAACGATGCCGAGATCGACGAGACCGTGGCCTACGTGCGTTCGCTGTCGAAGCAGACCGTCGACGCGGCCCTGGCCGAGCGCGGCGCGCCGCGGTTCGCGGCGACCTGCGCGGCCTGCCACGGTCCGGACGGGAAGGGCAACGCCCTCATGGGCGCGCCCGACCTGACCGACGGCTACTGGCTCTACGGCGGCGACGCCGCGACGGTCCGCGCGACCGTCGTCAACGGACGCAGCGGCCAGATGCCGGCCCACGGTCCGCTGCTCGGACCGGCGCGCACGCGCGTCGTCGCGGCGTGGGTCTACGGCCGTTCGCGCGAGGCCGCGGCGCAATGACCACCGAGCGTCCCGGCGACTGCCCGCCGCGTCCGGCGCTGCAGCGCTGGGGCGCGATTCTCTGGCCGAGCTTCTTCTCGGCCGGCGTCTGCACGATGGTGTTCTTCGCGCTGGTCGACCCGCTGGAGTGGCGCGAGCTGACGCTGCCGGGCTGGGACATCGGCCGCGAATGGGGTTATACCTTGGGATTTTTTGCCTTCTGGTCGGCGACTGCGAGTTCCAGCCTGTTCACCTGGTGGCTGCTGCGTCCGGCCAGCCGCTTCAACCGCTCGCGCGGAGGCGGCCGGTGACGCGCTCGATCCCGATCGCGCTCAGGGACGAGCCGGCCGGCCTCTACCAGGCCGAGCGCAAAGTCTATCCGCGCGAGATCCGCGGTCGCTTCGACACGCTGCGCCGCATCGCGGTCGTCGCGCTGCTCGGCATGTACTACGTGTTTCCGTGGCTGTCCTGGGACGGCCGCCAGGCCGTGCTGTTCGACCTGCCGGCGCGCAAGTTCCACGTGTTCGGCCTCGTCCTGTGGCCGCAGGATTTCATCTTCCTCGCGCTGCTGCTGATCGTCGCCGGCGTCGCGCTGTTCTTCTTCACCGCGGTCGCCGGGCGGCTGTGGTGCGGCTACGCCTGTCCGCAGACGGTCTGGACCGAAGTATTTCTCTGGATGGAGCGCTGGACCGAAGGCGACCGCGCGCGTCGCATGCGGCTCGATGCCGGCCCGTGGACGCGCGAGAAACTGCTGCGCAAAGGTTCCAAGCATCTGCTCTGGCTGGTTTTCGCGTTGTGGACCGGATTCACGTTCGTCGGCTTCTTCACGCCGGCGCGCGATCTCGCCGCGCGGCTGCCGGCGCTGGGCTGGAGCGGCTGGGAAACATTCTGGACGCTGTTCTACGCGCTCGCGACCTGGGGCAATGCCGGCGTGCTGCGCGACCAGGTCTGCAAGTACATGTGCCCGTACGCGCGCTTCCAGAGCGCGATGTTCGACCGCGACACGCTGATCATCGCCTACGATCCGCGGCGCGGCGAACCGCGCGGCTCGCGCAAGCGCGACATCGGCAGCGTGCAGGCGCGCGGCCGCGGCCTGCTGCCGCCGGCCGAGGCCGAGCGCTGGCTCGTGCAGGCGAACCGGTTCGAGAGCGCAGCGATGCGCGCGCTCGACGTGCGGCGCACGACTGCCGCGTTCGATCACGCCGAGCCGGCGCTGCCGGCGCCGCAGCCTGCCGGTCTGGGCGACTGCATCGACTGCACCTGGTGCGTGCAGGTCTGTCCGGTCGGCATCGATATCCGCAATGGCCTGCAATACGAGTGCATCGCCTGCGGCGCCTGCATCGACGCCTGCGACCAGATCATGGACAAGGTCGGCTACCCGCGCGGCCTGATCCGCTACACCACGCAGAACGCCGTTGACGACCGGCCGACGCGCGTGCTGCGGCCGCGCGTGCTGATCTACGGCACGCTGCTCGCCGTGCTCGCGCTGGGCTGGGGCGTCGGCGTCGTGCGCCGCGCGCCGCTGACCGCCGAAGTGCTGCGTGATCGCAATGCGCTGTATCGCGTCGCCGCCGACGGCCGCATCGAGAACGCCTACAGCCTCAAGATCGTCAACAAGCGCAATGTCGCGCGGCAGCTCCGCGTGCGCCTGCTCGATGCGGGCGCGCTGCAGCTGCGCGACGCCGGCGTCATCGAAGCCGCGCCCGAGAGCGTGCACAACGCCGCGCTGACGGTCGCGGCACCTGCCGGCGCCGTGCACGGACGCCGCGCGCTCGAACTCGTCGTCGAAGACGTCGAACGCGGCGACGCGGCGTCGGCGCGCACCGCCTTCTTCGGACCTTCGCCATGAACGCCCCTGCCGCATCGCCGCGCCGCCGCCCTTTCAGGCCGACCAGGACGCTGACCGCCACGCCGGCCGCAATGCCCGCGGCCCAAATCAGGTCGGCGATTTC
>CAMLLF010000552.1 GCA_946480705.1 uncultured Lysobacteraceae bacterium
GTACGTTCTCCATGCTGCGCGCGAATGCCGAGACAGCCGTCAAAGCTATCGTCGAAGCGGTCGCAAGCCGGCCGAATCCGGCGGGATCGATCGAACAGAAGGTCGCCGACTACTACAACGCGTACCTCGACACGGAAGCCATTGAGAAGGCGGGGTTCGGACCGGTCCGCGACGACCTGGCCGCGATCGTTGCAGCGCGCTCGCACGAGGATGTCGCGCGCCTCATGGGACGCCGCGACATCGACGTGGGCGGCCCCGTCTCGATCACGCCCTGGCCTGACGCAAAAAATCCCAATCGCTACGCCATGAACATTGTCCAGTCCGGCCTGAGCCTTCCGAACCGCGACTACTATCTGAAGGACGACGCAAAATTCGTCGAGATACGCCGCAGGCATCGCGCCTACATCCAGGCACTGCTGTCGATGGGCGGCTATCCACGGGCGGCGCGTTCCGCCAACGCCGTTGCCGCGCTCGAAACGAAGATCGCGACACTGCACTGGTCCGCGGAGAAGCGCGCCGATCGCGATCTGACCTATCACCCCAAATCGCGGGCCGAGCTGGTCGCGTTCGCGCCGGATTTCCCGTGGCTGGCGACGTTGACCGCAGCGGATATCCCGCATCAGGACTTCTTCGTCGTGAAGGAACTCGATGCCGTCGGTGAGCTGACGAAACTGTTCCGCGCGACGCCCGTAAAGACATGGCGAGCGTACATGACGTTCCAGTACCTCAACGCCATGGCGGATGTGCTGCCGACAAACCTCGACGACCTTGCATTCGACTTCAACGGCAAGACGCTCTCGGGACAGCCGCAGAAGCGCGAGCGCTGGAAACGCGCGACCGCAGCGTTGAATGCCGCGCTGGGCGAAGCCGTCGGCGCGCTCTACGTGCGCAAGCACTTCAGGCCGGAAGCAAAAGCGCAAGTGGCATCGCTGGTCGAGAACCTGCGTGCCGCCTACCGCACGCGGATCGCGCGCCTGACCTGGATGTCCGAGGAAACGAAGCTGGCGGCATTTCGAAAACTCGATACGTTTCGCGTCAAGATCGGCTACCCGGACACGTGGCGCGAATACTCGACGCTGGATGTTCGCTCCGGTGATCCCGTCGGCAACCGCAAGCGCGCGAAAGCGTGGGAATGGCATCGCCGCATCGCACGCCTCGACCAGCCGACGGACCGCGACGAGAGGGGCATGACACCGCAAACCGTGAACGCCTACTACAACGCGTATTTCAACGAAATCGTGTTTCCCGCAGCGATCCTGCAGCCCCCCTACTTCGATGCCGAGGCCGACCCCGCGGTCAACTACGGCGGCATCGGCGGCGTGATCGGCCATGAGATGGGGCACGCGTTCGACGATCAAGGATCGAAGTCGGATGAAAACGGCATCCTGCGCACCTGGTGGAAAGCCGAAGACGTCGCCCACTTCAAGACGCTGGCCGCAAGCCTCGCGACACAGTATTCGCAATTCGAACCCCTGCCCGGCACGTACCTCAACGGCAACCTGACCCTCGCCGAGAATATCGGCGACAACGGCGGTCTCAGCGTCGCGCTGGAGGCCTATCAGATTTCATTGCGGAACAACGAACCGCCCGTCCTGGACGGCTTTTCGGGGCTCCAGCGTTTCTTCCTTTCCTGGGCCCAGACCTATCGCGAGAACATTCGCGAAACGCAACTGCGCGCCAACCTCACCGCCGACCCCCACAGTCCCGCGGAATTCCGCGTCAATGGCGTCGTACGCAATATGGACGCGTGGTATGTCGCGTTCGACGTGAAGCCCGGCGACAAGCTCTATCTCGCGCCTGCGAACCGAGTGCACATCTGGTAGGAGTCGCCAGGAAATTCGTTTTCCGGGTGCCGTCGAGTTGGAGACGGTTCTTGTGGGCGCTCGTTGCGCGGCAACGCTGCCGGTTTCCTGCACACTCGGACTATCGCGACGTCACAATTTGCACTTGTTGATGTCTTCTCTAAGTGCGTCGGCGTACAGAACTCCGAATGGGTTTGAACTAAGCTCCCGTCCTGCACCACCGGCCCGGGATGGCCGGACGCCTGGCAGAGCAATACTCACAGGCACTCCAGATCGCCTCATTCCGATGACACCGCACGCGAGCAGCATGTTTCGGGAAGAAACATTGCCAAAAGCTGCTCGAATGGTTCACGTGCACGCACTCCAGCCCCGACGGCACGGCAGCGACGCAACACTTCCAGTCGCAGCCCACGCCGCCCGCCGCTAGTCCCCACACGATTTTCCGCACGGCGCTCATGCGCCGCAGCGTACCGGCTCGTCATGGCGAGCGGCGTGATTTTCCATGCGCGCCGATTTGCCGACTCCAGCTACTCATGCTTACCCACGGAGACATCCTCGTGAACAAGACCATCCGCACCCTCGTACTCACTGCCGCCATCACCCTGATCCTCGGCATCGGCACGTCCGTTGCCGCCGACATGAAACCGCGCGAGACATCTAGCGAGCAACTCGCCGACGCACGCCGCGAGACCCAGATCCTGACCAGCTTCGGCATGAACCGCTATCTGAACGGCTTCGACCTCGCGGCCGATGTCGACGGCAACAAGGCCGTACTCGCCGGCAAGGTCGACGACGTGATTGCGAAAGATCTCGCCGAACGGGTCGCGCTGAGCGTCGATGGCATCGGCCGCGTCGAAAACCGCATCATCATTGACGCCAGCTACGTGCAGCACCCGCAGACCGGCGGCTATCGTAGCTTCGGTGAGAAAGTGGAGGACGCGACGATCACCGCTTCTGTGAAATCCAAGCTGTTGTGGAATTCGCAGACCAGTGGACTCGACATTCACGTCGACACCAACAATGGCAAGGTGATCTTGACCGGCCATGCAGGCAGCGAGGCCGAGAAGGACCTCGCGGCACGCATCACCAGCGGCACATCCGGCGTCGTAGGCCTGAACAACCAAATCGCCGTCGTCGACAAGTTGATGCTCAACGGCTCGAAGAAGGCCGAGGCCCGCGCGGACCAGCCGATGACAGACTCCTGGATCACCTCAAGGGTGAAGGTGTCGCTGATGTTCACCCGAGGCGTTGACGGTTACGACATTACGGTCACGACCGTCCAGGGTGCGGTCTCGCTTCGAGGAGTCGTGGACAGCATCGCCGAGCGCGAGCTGGCGCTCCGCGTTTCACAGGACGTACGCGGGGTAATCAGCGTGAATGGCGACAGCCTCACGGTCGCTACTCCTCTTCCGCGGATAGCGGGCGCGCTGTAGCCCACCGAGGATTCACTCTTGTCGCGGCCTGATCAAAGGCAAATGGCTGCGCACTCGCGGCAAGCCCACGGATAAATGGCGCAAGCTCACGACCGATGGCCAGTGAGTTCGAACTCTCCCTGCGCCAGCACCAACGAATGATGGCGGACCGGCGCGTGGTGACCCACGCCGGTCCGCTGCCGCATTGGCGGCAGGGTCCGACGGTACGAAATGACGGCCAGTCCGGCCCGACGGGTACATGTTTCCCGGCCGCCTCACCGGGTGTCCTGTTCCGTAAATGACTGTCGAACGATTCCGGTGTCTTTCGCCGCGATACGTCGTTGCGCCTCGTTGCCGCAGC
>CAMLLF010000553.1 GCA_946480705.1 uncultured Lysobacteraceae bacterium
GGTACATGAAATGCGGCGCGCCCCACTTGATCGCCTCTTCGACGTCGGGGCAGTACTGATGCACGGTCTCGCGCAGGTAGTTCAGGATCGGCTTCGCGAACTCGGCGGACTTTTCGATATACGCGTCGACACGCGGATGACGAGTTCCCATGAGCGCGCCTCAGGCCAGCAGATCGCGGTATTCGGGATGCCGCTCGAACCAGACGCGGGCATAGGAGCACAGCGGCGCGACCCTCCAGCCGGCCGCGCGGGCAGCGTCGACGGCCGTCTCGGTCAGACGGGCGGCAATGCCGCGGCCGCCGACCTCGGCCGGCACGCCGGTGTGGACGATGCTCATGAGATCGCCGCTCAGCGTGTAGTCGAGCACGCAGCGATGACCGTCGACGGTCGCGTGAAATCGCCGCGCGGCGCGGTCGTGTTCGACAGCCAGTTCCATGCAGGTCTCCGGACGAACGACCCGCGAACGCTACACCGCCGGCCCGCGTCTCACAATGCGGCGTCCGGCGGCTCCATGGGCGCGCGCTTGCGAGCACATCCGCTGCACATGCACTGCGGCTACACTCGAACGCATGTCCGAGTCCGCCTGTCCGCCGCCCGCACTGCCCGCTTCGCCCTGGCGCCGCATGGCCGAACAGGCCTTCAGCCGCGCGGCCGGAGCGCCGCTGATCGGCGGCAACGCGGTCGGACTGCTGATCGACGCGCAGGCGCACTTCGACGAGTGGGAACGCGTCGTCTCGGCGGCGCGCCGGTCGATATTTCTGGAAAACTATATTATTCGCGACGACGCGATCGGCCGCCGGCTGCGCGACGCGCTCGCCGAACGCGCGGCCGCCGGCGTCGCCGTCAGCGTCGTGCGCGATTGGCTGGGCTGCCTCGGTCTCGACGGCGGCGGCTTCTGGCGTCCGCTGACCGATGCCGGCGGCGAGGTCCGCTCGTACAACCCGCCGCGCTTCTCGAGTCCGCTCGGCTGGATCAGCCGCGACCACCGCAAGCTGCTCGTCGTCGACAACGAGTACGCCTGCATCACCGGGGTCTGTCTGTCGGAGAAATGGCTCGGCGATCCGCGAAAAAAAGTTCCGCCGTGGCGCGACACCGGAGTCAGCCTGCGCGGTCCGGCCGTCGCCGAACTCGTGCATGTGTTCGCCGACCTCTGGAGCCAGCTCGGCACGCCGCTGCGCGCCGAACTGCTGCAGGCGTCGAAGGCCGATGCCGGCACGACCGACGTGCGCGTGATCGCGACGCAGCCGAGCACGGCCGGCCTGTTCCGCCTCGATCAGCTCATTGCCGCGATGGCGCGCGAGCGGTTGTGGCTCGCCGATGCCTATTTCGTCGGCCTGCCGCCGTACGTGCAGGCGCTCGCCGCCGCCGCGCGCGACGGCGTCGACGTGCGCCTGCTCGTTCCCGGCACGAGCGACATTCCCGCAGTCGCGCGCATCTCGCAGTCGGGCTACCGGCCGCTGCTCGAAGCTGGCATCCGCGTGTTCGAGTGGAACGGATCGATGATGCACGCGAAGACCGCCGTCGCCGATTCGCGCTGGGCGCGCGTGGGTTCGAGCAATCTCAACATCGCAAGCTGGATCGGCAACTGCGAGATCGACCTCGCGGTCGAGGACCGCGACTTCGCCGCCTGCATGGAACGCCAGTATCTGATCGATCTCGACAATGCGACCGAGATCGTGCTCAAACGCCGCAAAGTACAGAAAACCGCACCGCGCAACGGCCGCGTGCGCGGCGGCAGTTCGAGCCGCGCCGCGGCCGGCGTGATGCGCCTGGCGCACAGCGTGGGTTCGGCGCTCGGCAACCAGCGCGTGCTCGGCCGCGCCGAGGCGGGCTCGCTGCCCTGGGCCGCGGCCAGCCTGCTCGCACTGGCCGTGCTCGGCCTGCGCTGGCCGTGGCTGCTGGCCTGGCCGCTCAGCATGGCCGCGGGACTGCTGGGCCTGAGCCTGCTCAGCCGCTATCTGCAGTCGCGGCGGCGCGCGAAAGCCCCGGTGCCGCGCGGCGAGAAACGCGACGAGCCAGCCGAAGCGCCCTAGCGTTCGTGCCGCCGTCGTCCGTTACAGCACCGCGCCGGCGAAATCGAAATCGAAGTCGCGCAGCCAGTCGCAGACCGCGGCGCCGTTCGCGTAGTGCGTACCGCTGCGCAGCAGTTCGCCGATGTCGCTCATGTCGTCCACGCCGCTCGCGACGATGATCTTGCCGAGGCCGCGGACCGTCGCAAAGCGGTTCGCGAGCGCGGCCCAGGGCGAGCCGCTGCCGCTCGCCGCAGGGCGTTCGAAGCGCACGACGCTGAACGCCGCATGGTTCAGCCAGCGCTGCGCGCGTTCGGAATCGTCGTTCGCGCGCAGGCAGAAACGCGCGCCGACGCGCTGCAGCGTCTCGATCGCGCCGTCGGCGGGCTGCTGCTCGATGAGGTCGGCGATGTCGAACTCCAGCGCGATCGACGCTGCCGACACCGCGTGCGCGCGCAGCTCCGTCGCGAGCCACGGTGCGAAGGCCGTGTCGAGCAGCGATTCGGCGGTCAGCGGAAGGAACACGCGCAGCTCGTCCGCCGTGTTGCCGCGCGCATGGATCTGGCGCAGCGCGAGACGGATCAGGCGGCGGTCCGCATGCGTCGCGAGGCCGAGCGCGCGCGCGAGCGGCAGGTATTCGGCGGGATCGATCAGGATGCTCTGCGAGCTGCGCGGCGGCTTGAGCTGCATGCGCGCCAGATACTGTCCGCTGAGATTGCCCGCGAGCGGCGCGAACGGCTGGTAGGACAGCGGCGAATTGCCGAGGTCGGCGGCCGAACGCAGGATCGCGCGTACCAGCCGCACGCGCGGATCCTCGCTCGCGACATTCGGGTCGCGCAGATCGATCGAGACGTCGTTGCCGCCGGCCGACTGCACGATCAGCGCCTGCTGCCGCGCACGGCGCAGCAGGCTTTCGGCGCGCTCGGACGGACCGGTGACACGCAGGGCCGACAGTGTGAAGTTCAGTCGCAGCGGATCGTCGGCCGACAGCCACGCGCGCGCCGCGAGCCGGCTTCGCGCCTGCTCCAGCGCCTGCCGCAGCGCGAGTTCGTCGTCGCGCTGCGCGAGCGCGAGGAAGGTGTATTCGCCGTAGGCGCAGATCGGACGTGCGAACGGCAGCTCGGAAGCGATCGCCGACGCGAGCTGCTGGCCGAGCGTGCCCGCGGCGACGAAACCGACGCGCTCGCGCACGTTCTCGATGTCGTCGACCGCGATGTAGACGAGACCGACGCAGGCGTCGCCGCTGCTGTCGGCGAGCAGCTGCAGCTCCTGCAGGAACACGTCGCGGCCGGACAGCGTACCGCGGCGCTCGCCGCGCGCCGACCCGGTCGTCGCGATCAGCGTGCGTGCGCGCCGCACGCGGCTCTCGACGGTCAGCAGCAGGTGCCTCGGCTTGACCGGCTTGGTCAGGAAATCGTCGCCGCCCATCGAGATCGCGTCGAAGCGCCGGTCGAGATCCTGCTCGCCCGACAGGAACACGACCGGCAGGAACGCGCAGCCGGGTTCGGCACGTATCGTCTGCGCGACCTCGATGCCGTTGCCGTCGGGCAGATAGAA
>CAMLLF010000554.1 GCA_946480705.1 uncultured Lysobacteraceae bacterium
CGACGGGTCGACATCGCCGCGAGGCCGCCTGCGCGTCGATGTGCCGGCGCCGCTGGCTGCACTGATCCTGATACCCGCGCTGCCGGCGTTCATCGCAAAGTATCCCGATATCCAGCTCGACCTCGGCGTCAGCGATCGCAAGGTCGACCTCATCGATGAAAACGTCGACTGCGTCGTGCGCGGCGGCGAACTCACCGACTCGTCCTTGATCGCCCGCCACATCGGCGACCTTCAGCTCGGCGTCTACGCCGCGCCGTCCTACCTCGAGCGCCGCGGCATGCCGTCGCATCCGGAAGCGCTCGAGAATTCGCATCACCGCATCGTCGGCTATCGCTGGGCGCGCACCGGCAAGCCCGTTCCCTATGCGATGCAGCGCGACGGCGAGCGCGTGCACGTCATCGGCCGCCATGTGCTGGCCGTCGATGACGGGAATGCCTATCTGGCGGCCGGGCTCGCGGGGCTCGGCGTGCTTTGGTTGCCGACCTACATGGCCGAAGCGCACGTCGCGCGCGGCGAACTCGTCGCACTGTTCCGCGAGTGGCAACTGGAACCGATGCCGCTATACCTTGCGTTTCCGCCGAGCCGCCACGTCAGCGGAAAACTGCGCGCATTCATCGAATGGGTCGTCGCGCTCATGGAGCGACGCGTGCCGGTCAGGCGCGGCAGATCCGTGCCGCGCCGACGCTGATGTCACGGCCCGCAGCCGGCGCAACACGCTGCGACGAACTCAGAACCGCGCCGCAACGAACGCGCGAGTTCCGTCGAGTGGTCTCGATCGGCATGTTTTTCCCTGCGCGGTGAAACAACGTGCAAGAACGCGTCGCACAGGAGACGATGGAGTTCGCGCGTCGAACCTTCCAGGCCGACCGCGCACGATATTCCGCGGGGCGACGCAAGCGAGCCGTTTGCCGAATCACGCAGGCGCGGACCGGATAGCGACGGTGGCGGGACGATCGGCCAAGCCACCCGCCTACTCCGATCGTCATGCGATGCGGTCACGCTACTGCGCTTCCAAACCGACCCAGGTCAGTCGCGCGCGTTAGATACAAATACACAAACGGATACGCATGCGCGCGTCCTGAAAGTCGCTGAGAGCATGCGGGCAGTAGCGCCACTAACACGGACTTTCGACAACCGGATAGCACTCGTGTCAGACACCAAGACTCGCCTCACCTTCCTGCTGACGTTCCCGCCCGTGCTGCTCGCAGCGGCTTTCGTGTGGGGCACGGTCTACCATCAGACCCTGCTCAGCGAATGGGGCCTCAGCGCCGCCGATTTTCCGATCAGCCCGCAGCAGACCTATCTCTACGCGTTCCAGGTCGCCATCCACGTGGCCATCGCGCCGTTCTCGTGGCTCGAACAAAGTTTTCCGGGATGGGCCTGGTGGGCAACTCTGGGGTTTGCTCCGCTGTCGTTCGGGCTGGCTTGGTTGTCCACGCGCGCATGGGCGAAGCAGGCGCACACTTGGCTCAACGACCGCGAAGCAGCCAAACAGCGTGCTGCTTGCGTCGGGCACTCGCTCTGTTCTTCTCCCTCGTCGGAACGCTGGCTGCACCACTCCTGTTTTCGCTATGCCTGTCGGCAATCGGAATCCTGCTGATCGGGCCGCCGTTGTGGGCTGCGAACGATCATGCGGACAAGACCTGGAAGAGCGAGGAGTACCGGAAGTGGCGCGAGGTCTCCTGGAAGGACGACGCCGGTGTGACGCAGACGGGTTTCGAGATTCGCTGCTCGGAGCGCGCATGCGGCGTCTTCCAGAACGGAAAGACATTGATCGTGCCCGCCGGCCAGATCAGATATCTCCCGGTCACTCCGGCGGTTGCGAAGGCAACCGGCAAGCGACCGTAGGTACCGCATCGTTGCGGAATCGCCTGCCGGTCGAAGGCGAACCGCAGGCCGGTGATCTACGCCGGTCCTCGGGCCGCAAGACCGAAGCGCGCGCAGGTGTTGCAGCGATACGTGCGCGTCACGTACGAAACCGCGCACTATCCGCAATCCCGCCCACCGATCCTTACGTCGCACACTCACCGCCAGGAACTTCCATGACCGTTTCCCTGTACACCGCTTCCGTCCCCGTGTTCCAGCAGATGCTGGGCAGCCTCGCCGATGTACTCGCCAAGGCGAAGGCACATGCCGACGAGAAGAAGATCGAACCGGCAGCGCTGCTGCAGACGCGCCTGTATCCGGACATGTTCCCGCTGACGCGACAGGTCCAGATCGCCTGCGACTTCGCACGCGGCGTCTCGGCACGTCTCGCCGGCGTCGACGTCCCGAAGAACGAGGACAACGAAGCGTCGTTCGACGACTTGCAGGCACTGATCGAAAGGACCCGCAGCTTCGTCGCGAGCCTTGCGCCCGAGCAATTTGAAGGCGGCGAGACGCGCGAGATCGTGACGCGCCCGGGCACGCCGAAGGAAAAGCGCTTCACGGGCAGCGCGTACCTGCTGACCTACGGGTTGCCGCAGTTCTTCTTCCATGTCACGACGAGCTATGCGCTGCTGCGACACAACGGTGTCGATATCGGGAAGCGGGACTACATGGGGCTGAAGTAACACGCCTTCCGACAGCAGCCCGCGGCGTGATCGCGGGCTGGCTGTTCCGTTCGATCGCAGCCCACGCGGCCGCAAAACAAAAAACCCCGCACAAGGCGGGGTTTTTTGTGTGTGGCTGGGAGACTAGGATTCGAACCTAGATAAACGGAGTCAGAGTCCGTTGTCCTACCGTTAGACGATCTCCCATCAACTGGACGCAGCGCGCGCTCTGACCTCGTGCGTGCTGCGTTCGGGGCTTCCTGCCCCGGTGAAACGGTATTAGCGCTTCGAGAACTGCGTGGCGCGGCGTGCCTTGTGCAGACCGACCTTCTTGCGCTCGACTTCGCGGGCGTCGCGGGTCATGAAACCTGCCTTGCGCAGCGGCGACTTCAGGCTTTCGTCGTATTCGGTCAGCGCGCGGGAGATGCCGAGGCGGATCGCGCCGGCCTGGCCCGTGGTGCCGCCGCCTTCAACGGTCACGAGGATGTCGAACTTCTCGGTGACGTTCAGCAGTTCGAGCGGCTGACGCACGATCATGCGGGCGGTTTCGCGGCCGAAGAACGTGTCGAGGGTCTTGCCGTTCACCACGATGTTGCCGGTGCCCGGACGCAGGAACACGCGAGCGGCGGAGGTCTTGCGACGGCCGGTGCCGTAGTTCTGTTGCAGTGCCATGTGCTCTATTCCTGCGGAATTCAGATGTCCAGCGCCTGCGGCTGCTGGGCGGTGTGCGGATGCTCGGCGCCGGCGTAGACCTTGAGTTTGCGGTACATCGCGCGGCCCAGCGGGTTCTTCGGCAGCATGCCCTTGACGCCGATCTCGATGACGCGCTCCGGATGGGTAGCGAGCATGTCCTTGAGCGAGGTCGACTTCAGGTTGCCGATGTAGCCGGTGAAGCGGTGGTAGAACTTGTCGTCCAGCTTCGCGCCCGTGGTGTGGATCTTTTCGGCATTGACGACGACGATGTAGTCACCGGTGTCGACGTGCGGAGTGAACACGGTCTTGTGCTTGCCGCGCAGACGCAGCGCGATTTCGGA
>CAMLLF010000555.1 GCA_946480705.1 uncultured Lysobacteraceae bacterium
CATCACGATCACCGACGCGCAGGGGAACACGATCGCCTGGTCGTCGTCGGGCAGCAGCTCGAGCAGTCGCAGTCGCGCCATGCCGATGCCGGTGGAGCCGTGACACCAGGCGACCGGAAAGCGCGGCGCCGCATTCGGGACACCCGGCAACGGCCGATAGTCGGGCCAGTTGCGCTGCGTGGTGTCGTACGCGCGGCGCTCGTAGCGCAGCGCCGCCATCGCCGTGTCGCGGCAGCGCCGGTCGGGGCGCAGGCGGTCGGCCTCGAGCAGCGCGAGCGCCATGCCCGACACGCCGTGCGAGAGTCCGAGCAGCGGCGGCCCGGAGCGCTCCGGATTCGGCCACGCGGAGCCGCCCTGGCCGGTCTGGGCTTCGGCCGCGAGCGCGCCAGCGACGCGCGCGCCGAGCGCGATCAGTTCCTCGTCGCCGAAGCGCTCGCCGGCACCGAGCAGCGCGATCGCCAGTCCGGCCTTGCCGCTGATCAGATCGTGCTGATCGGCGAGCGCCGCCTCGTCGGGCAGTCTGCGCAGTACGTCGAGTCCTTCGGCGATCCAGTCGGGGCGCTGTTCCAGCGCGCCGACCGCGGCGAGCGTCCATGCAGCGCCGGAACTGCCGTTGTAGAAGCCGAACGTCTCGCGCTTGCGCTGCGCCAGCCGCCGGCGCACCTGCTGCACGGCGCCGTGCAGCGCGTGGCGCTGCTGCGCGTCGCCGGTGCAGCGCACGAGCTGGGCGAGGAACAGCGCGATGCCGGCGCTGCCGAGATAGACGTCGGCCGGCCCCGCGCGATAGACCGCGTGGAACGCGCCGCCGATCGGTTCCTTTGTCCATATCTGCCAATTACAACTATTGCCCGACCAGATCGCGTCGCGCACGAGCCGGCAGCCGATCGCGTCGGCGACATCGAGATAGCGGCTGCCGGGCGCCGGCAGCGGTGGTGCGGCGGCGGGCGCCGCGGCGAGTCGAGCGTTCATGCGGCGGCTTCCTCCGAAGGCAGGGTGTAGATGTCATGGAGTCCCGGCGCGAGATGCGGACGGAACGGGTCGAGTCCGTGCTGGCGCAGCCGCGCGGCGAACGCGGCGCGCCGCGCGTCGACACCGTTCGCGTCGGCGAGCGCCTGGGCCAGCAGCCGTGCACGCGACTGGCCGAAGCTCTGGCCGTCGCCGGGTTCGTCGGCCGCGCCGACGCCGGGCAGCAGCGCGCGCGTGAACAGCGGCGCGTCCGTGCGCAGCAGCGGCGCGAGCTCCGCAGCCAGCGCGTCGAGCAGTCGCAGCACGGCCGGTACATGCCGGCGCGCGACGTACAGCACCGCGCTGTCGCTGCGATCGAAGCGCTGCGGATCGACCGGGCACTTGAAGCGGTACGGCACGCGGTAGCGATTGAGTTCGCGGCCGACGCGGCGCAGCAGCGCGTCGACCTGCGACGAAGGCACGTTGAAGTAGAACCGCGACAGGCGCGCCGTGTCGTAGTCGCCGGCGACCGCGTCGCCGAACGCGTAGTAGGTGCCGGGCTGATGCTGCAGCGACTGCCGAGCGATGCTGAAATCGACGAGCGCGCCGGCCTGCGGCGTGCGGCCGGCGCCCGGCAGGTACGCGTATTGGCCCGGCTGGGCGACCGTCGCGACGTCGCCCTTGATGATGTGCACGGCGCCGGTCGGCTCGACGCGGAACACTTTCCAGCCGGCCTCCCAGCGGTCCTGTGTCGGATTCGCCGCGGACAGCCGGTCGAGGAATGCGGCATCGGCGACGACGCCCTGGCGGAGTTCGTCGAGATCGACGGCCTCATCGCGATAGGGCCGCGTATAGGCGCAGAAATAGATCAGCGTCGACAGCGCATCGACGAGCCGCGACGCGGCGTCGGCAGGCGCCGGCGTTGCGACCGTCGGTGTCGTCATCGGCGTGATCGCGTCGATGTCGAGTTCCTGATCGCCGCCGAAACGCAGCCGCGTCGGCGAGACGATCGCGACGCGCGCGAGCAGCGGCAGCAGCGTGTCGAACGCGGGGACGGACAGCGGCGCGCTCATGCGGCCACCCGCGCGCTCGGCGCCAGTGTCCACGGCGCGCGGTCGCGCCGCGGCCAGTGCAGCGGTGCGGCGTCGACCGCGGTGCCGTGCAGTCCGAACAGATCGCGCAGCGCCGCGCGCGTGTCGGCGAAACAGTAGCGCGCGCAGTGCAGCGCGGCCTGCGCGTGCGGCGACATCGCCGGCGCGTTGGCCAGCAGCTCGAACGCGAGCAAGGCGAGCCGCGCGCCGCAGAGATAACCCAGGCGCAGCGACTCGGCGTCGTCGCCGAGACTGCCGACGGCGCCGCGGTAGACCGCCCAGAAGCGCCGCGTGTCGCGCTGTACGTCGTGGCGCGCACCGGGCTCGGTCGCGCCCTGCAGCGCCTGCACCGGCTGGCGCAGAAGCCACAACTGGAAATAGGCACAAATAGCGCCCGCGACGTCCCAGAGCGGATCGCCGAGATTGCCCAGTTCCCAGTCGATCAGGCGCAGCGCGCGCTCCTCGCCGCGCTCGACGACCATGATGTTGTCGAATTTCATGTCGCCGTGGGTCAGGCAGCGCTGCGGCCACTGCCGGCCGAGCTGACCGAGCCCGTGGAGCAGCTCGGGCGTCGCGCGCAACTGGGCGACGACCTCGCGCACGCCGCCGGACATGTTCGGCATCACCGTCTCGGCCTGCTCGCCGATGATGAAGATCCACGGCGCCTCGCCGGTGAGCACGTTCGGGAACGACGCGACGGTGCCGCCCACGCGCGTTTCGAGATGCACGGCGGCCAGCGTCGCGGCGAGCGCGTCGGTGACGGCCTCGCCGACTTCGCCATGCCGCGCGATCCATTCGTTGAGACTGGCGCCGTCGTCGATCGCCTCGAACACCAGCACCTGACGCCGGTCGTCGTAGCGGCGCAGCGCCGGCATGATCGCGCGCAGGCTCCTGCAGCGCGAGCTGTGCGCAGGCGGCCTCGCGCGCGAACGACAGCGTGGTTTCGGCGATGACCGCCGGCACCTGCTTGACGAACAGCGAGTGTCCCGGCGCGCGGATCACGTGGAAATTGCGGTTGCGGCGGCCGAGTTCGCGGACGCGGAACGCGTCATCGACGATGTCGTCGGCCGCCGCCAGGCCGACGTCGCGCAAGTAGTAGTACAGGTTCGTCGCGGTCAGGAACATGCTGCCTCGCCGTAGTGAGGCCGGCGCAGCGTGGAACGCCGGCCGGCCGTCGGAAAGAGGTGCGGCCGCGGCCCGGGGGCCGCGGCCGCGGGGCGTACATCAACCGCCGCAGATCGGCGTGCAGATCGAGAACACGGTGACGTTGCACTGGATCGGACCGAACGTGGCCTGGGCGCTGACGCCCTGGTTAGGACCGATGGTGTTGCAGGCCAGCGTGACCGGATGCGTCGTCGTGACGATCGTGGTCGGCGTCTGCAGGCAGATCGGCGGATGCGTGAGCTGTCCGCAGATCGTGGCGGGGCTCTGCGTGATCGGGCCCGGGCAATGCACGCCCGACAGCGTCGGCGGCGGACAGTAGATGCCGAAGGTCTGCGGCTGCGGACAGATCGGCGTGAAGCTC
>CAMLLF010000556.1 GCA_946480705.1 uncultured Lysobacteraceae bacterium
ATCCGGCTCGCGGACTTTTCGCTGTCGGGCAAGCGCTGGGAAGACCTGCGCCAGGCGGTCAACCGCTCGGCCAAGGAAACCCTGCGTTTCGAGCTGCGCGAGCCGCCGTTCGACACAGCGCTGATCGCCGACGTGCAGCAGGTTTCCGACACCTGGCTCGCCGACAAGGGCAGCAACGAGAAGGGCTTCTCGCTCGGCCGCTTCGACGCGGCCTACCTCGATTGGGGACCGCTCGCGCTGGTCTATCACGAGCAGCGCCTCGTCGCGTTCGCGAACGTGCTGCCGCCCTACGGACGCAACGGCACGGCCAGCGTGGATCTGATGCGCCATATGCCCGACGCGCCGCGTTCGAGCATGGATTTCCTGTTCGCGCGCGTCATGCAGTGGGCGCAGGAACGGCAGTACGAGCGTTTCAGCCTCGGCATGGCGCCGCTGTCCAATGTCGGCGCGAATCCCTACGCGCGCATCAACGAGCGCCTCGCCGCGCTCGCGTTCCGCTACGGCAACAGCCGCTACAACTATCAGGGTATACGACGCTACAAGGAGAAATTCCGCCCTGACTGGACGGGCTCCTACCTGGCGTATCCGCGCGGCGTCTGGGTGCCCGGACTGCTCGTCGACGTCGCCGCGCTCGTCGCCGGTGGATACCGGCGGCTGCTGAAGGGCTGATCGTCGCGGCTATCGCCGCTTCGGCCAGAGGTCGAGCACGAGCTTGCCGATCGCCGCGTAGTCGCCGTCGTAGTGATGTCCGCCGGGCAGATCGAGCGACGTCACCTTGTCGCCCGCGAGCTTCGGACATGGACTGTCGTCTTCGTCCGCGCCGTGCAGGCAGACCGCCGGCGTCGTCGCTTTCGCGAGTTCGGGCGCAATCGGCAGCGCACCGTCGTGCTGCGCGCCGCCGAACCAGTCGCCGACCTTGATCTCGAATACGGCTTCGTCGTCGGGCGAGATCATGAACTGCAGATCGATCATTCCGCGTGCCGCCTCGGGCAGGCGGTTGAACACGACCGGCACGAGGCTCGCGCCGAACGAATAGCCGACGAGCGCAAAGCGCGCGTCGGGATTCCGCGCCGCGTAATGACCGACGACGCGCGCGACCGCCGCCGCGGCTTCGTCGGGCGTGCGCTGCTTCCAGAAGAACTTCAGCGTCGAGAATCCGATGACCCGCACGCCGTCGGCAGCGAGCGCATCGGCGACGCCCTGGTCGAGACCGGCCCAGCCGCCGTCGCCGGTCAGCACGATTGCGATGCGGCCGTTCGCCGCTGCGGTCGGCGCGACGTCGGTCAGCGGCAGATCGGCGACGTCCTGGGGCAGCGGTTCATGCCGGCGCGCCTCGCGCCGGTCCCAGCGCTGCAATGCGGCAGCGAGGGTCTGCGGGCCGTTGCGGCGCGGCGCCGCTGCGGGCAGCACGCGATCGCGCAGCAGCGCGAGTTCGCGGCCGAGACCGTCGATCGCCGCGCCGGGCGCATAGGGCTGCGGCAGCCACGGATTGCCGAGCCGCGCGACCGGCACGACGCGGAACCCGCGCGTGCCGTCGGCCGCCGTCGCGACACCCGCATCGCCGGCGCAGAGCGTGTGCCGGAGACGCCAGTCGAAGTCGTAGCCGAGCGTCACGAGGCCGGCGAACGTGCCGGCCGGCGCCTGCGCCGCGACCGCATAGGCGAGCGTCGCGCCGCGATCGAGACCGACGAGCCACGGCGCCGTGTAGTCCGCCCTGTTTTCGTGCCGCTGGATCCAGTGACTGACTTCTTCGACGTGCGCGGCCGGATACGCGCAGTCGCTCTCGATGCCGTCGAGTTGTTTCAGATAGACCGGCAGGTCGATGCCGACGACGAAACTGCCGGCCGCCGCGAGCGCATCGGCATACGCCTCTTCGCGCGCATCCCAGCCGTCGGCGTCGGAGACGAACATCAGCGCGCGTGTCGCCGTACCGTCGGGCCGCGCGACATGCAGGTCGCCGAACAGGCCGTAGCGGACCGGCGTCGTCGCAGCGGCGGCACCGCCGCACGCGAACAGCAGAGCGATGGCGATGCGTTTCAAACCGGCTCCTCGTCAGTGCGGCGGCGCGATGCGGTCTGGTCTGACCGGCGCGCGGCGGAGCGGTTCAACGGCGCGGTCGAAAACGTCAAGACCGCGCCGTACTCATATGCGACTCGATCTCTTCCACGGTCCGCGGCACGCCGAACGTCAGCAGCTCCGGCGCCGTGCGCGTGACGGCGATGTCGTCCTCGATGCGGATGCCGATGCCGCGCCAGCGCGGCTCGATGTCGGCAGCGTCGGGCGCGATGTAGATGCCGGGCTCGACCGTCATGACCATGCCGGGTTCGAGCTCGCGCGGTTCGCCGTCGACGCGGTAGTCGCCGACGTCGTGCACGTCGAGGCCGAGCCAGTGGCCGGTCTTGTGCGGAAAGAAGCGCTTGTACGCACCGCTTGCGATCGCCGCGGCCGGCGCGCCAGCGACGAGTCCCAGTTCGCAGAGGCCGCGCGCGATGACCTCGACCGCGGCTTCGTGCGGCGCGGTCCAGGGCCGGCCCGGCCGCGCCTGCGCGATCGCCGCATCCTGCGCGGCGAGCACGATCTCGTAGAGCGCGCGCTGTTCGGCACTGAAACGGCCGTTGACCGGAAATGTGCGCGTGATGTCCGAGGCATAGCACGCGAACTCCGCGCCGGCGTCGATGAGCAGCAGGTCGCCGTCGCGCAGCAGCGCATTGTTGGCGCGGTAGTGCAGCACGCAGGCGTTGGTGCCGCCGCCGACGATGGGTTCGTAGGACGGCACCGCGCCGGCGTTGCGGAACGCGTGCAGCAGTTCGGCTTCGACCTGGTGTTCGTAGAGTCCCGGCCGCGCCGCGCGCATCGCGCGGCGGTGGCCTTCGGCGGCGATCGCCGCGGCCTGGCGCATCAGCGCGAGTTCGTCCTTGGACTTGTACAGCCGCAGGTCGTGCAGCAGATGGGACAAGGCTACAAATTCATGCGGGGCGCGCGCGAGCGGCCCGCGCAGCGTCTGCACGCGCTTGATCCAGCCGATCAGCTTCAGGTCGAAATCGCTGTCGCGGCCGAAGTGGTAGTAGACGCGCGAGCGGCCTTCGATCAGGCCGGGCAGGATGTCGTCGATGTCGTCGATCGGAAACGCGTCGTCGAGCCCGCACTGGTCCACCGCACCGTCGGGACCGATGCGCGGGCCGTCCCAGACTTCGCGCGACGGGTCGCGCTCGCGGCAGAACAGGATCGTTTCGGCCTGCGTGCGCCCTGGCAACAGCGCGAGCACGGCATCGGGCTCGGGGAAGCCGCAGAGATAGTGGAAGTCGCTGTCCTGGCGATACGGATACGGCGCGTCGTTGTTGCGGATGCGCTCGGGCGCGGCCGGCACGATGACGATCGCATCGTCGCCGGCGAGGTGCATGAGCTGTCGGCGGCGGCGCGCGTATTCGCGAACGGCAATCACGGGTCGCGGCGCCTCAATGCAGCAGGTTGGCATCGGCGCCGGCGGTCGGCGCCGGCGGCGGCGCGAGTTCGGCGTGCAGCAGCATCACGCCGACGCGGATGAATTCCAGCACCTC
>CAMLLF010000557.1 GCA_946480705.1 uncultured Lysobacteraceae bacterium
CGAAGTTTCCGCGCGAGGACTACGAACGCCTGCTCGATGCGCAGGAACGTGCCGACGCCGACGGCGCCGCCGCGGCCGCTGCGGCGCTCGAACGCCGCGTGCGCGAGGCGGCACGCAGCATTCGCGATAAATACATTTCGGTACCCGCGACGACCGAATTCGCGATCATGTTCCTGCCGACCGAGGGTCTGTACGCGGAAATCATCCGCCGCCCCGGCCTGTTCGAGGCACTGCAGCGCGACCTGCGCGTCGTCGTGACCGGTCCGACGACGCTGAGCGCGACGTTGAACAGCCTGCAGATGGGGTTCCGCACGCTCGCGATCGAGAAGCGATCGAGCGAGGTCTGGCTGCTGCTGGGCGCCGTGAAGACCGAGTTCGGCAAGTTCGGCGTCGTGCTCGAGAAGACCCGCAACCAGCTCGACTCGGTGCGCAACAGCATCGACGCCGCCGGCGTGCGCACGCGCGCGATCGAGCGCAAGCTGCGCAGCGTCGAGTCGCTGGACAGCGAACAGAGCCGGGGGCTGCTCGGCGACGACGGACTTGCGGAAGAACCGCAGGACAACAACCAGTGAAACGGAGGTAGTAAACCGAGAACTGCGCTTCCCCTCGGGTTCCTACCTGCTCCCTCTATTTCCTTCTTCCCGTAACCCTGCTTCACAAGCATCGCCGTTCGACGCGTCACCTGACATCGGAGTCCTTTCATGCGCACCTTGCTCGCCACAGGAATCGCTGCCGCCATGACCACTGCCGCGCTCGCCGCCGACACGCCCGATTACTCGCTGACGGTCTATAGCTCGGCCCAGCCGGGCCAGGTCAGCACCGAAAGCCTCGCCAACTACGGGCCTGCATTGCCGGGTTATGCGCTCGTGCGCGACGGCCGCAAGATGACCCTGCAGTCCGGCAGCGGTGTGCTGCGCTTTACCGACGTCGCCAAGCGCATCGATCCGACGACGGTCGCGTTCGAGTCGCTGACCGATCCGGCCGGCACGCGCGTCGTCGAGCAGAACTACCAGTTCGACCTCGTCAATCGCGACAAACTGCTCGAGCGCTATGTCGGTGCGGCGATCACGGTCGAGCAGCAGCGCGGCGACACGCTCGAACGCATCAGTGGCACGTTGCTCTCCGCCGCAGACGGCACGCTGATCCTGCAGCGCGATTCGGGCGAAGTCGTCAGCATCGGCACCTACAGCAACGTGCTGTTCCCGAGCCTGCCGGGCGGACTCATCACGCGGCCGACGCTGGTCTGGCTCGTCAACGCGAAACAGGCGGGTGCGCACGACACGCGCGTGAGCTATCAGACCCAGGGCATGACCTGGTGGTCGGACTACAACATCACATTGCGCGAGAACGACGGCGGCTGCGACATGGACCTGTCGGCCTGGGTGACGATCGTGAACCAGTCCGGCGCGAGCTATCCGCAGGCGCAGCTCAAGCTCGTCGCCGGCGAGGTGAATCGCGCGCCGGCGCCCGCTCCCGCGCCGATGATGCGCATGAAGTCCATGGTCGCGGCAGCGGAAGCGCCGATGGACGAAGGCTTCAAGGAATCGTCGTTGTTCGAATACCACTTGTATACGCTCGGCCGGCGCAGCGACCTGCCCGACAATTCGACCAAGCAGCTCGAACTGTTCCCCACGGCGAGCAAGGCCGGCTGCACCAAGCAGCTCGTGTTCACCGCCTCGCCGCAGCCGTGGAGCTACTGGGCCGCGCCGATTTCCGACCAGGGCTACGGCGCGACCAGCGAAGGCACGGTCGGCGCATTTCTCGAATTCGAGAACAAGGAAGCGAACAAGCTCGGCATGCCGCTTCCCGCGGGGCGCGTGCGCGTGAATCAGGCCTCGGTCGACGGCACGCTCGAATTCATCGGCGAAGACGTCATCAAGCACACGCCGCGCAACGAAACGCTGCGCATCAAGCTCGGCACGGCGTTCGACGTCGTCGGCGAGCGCAAGCAGGTGTCGTTCAACATCGACACGACAGCCAAGACCATCGACGAGTCGATCGAAGTCACCGTGCGCAACCGCAAGAAGACCGCGGCGCGCGTGATCGCGCGCGAATACCTCTACCGCTGGAGCGGCTGGACGATCACGGCGAAGAACCGCGAATTCGTCAAGCGCGACGCCGCGACGATCGACTTCCCGCTCGACATTCCGGCCGACGGCGAAGCGAAAGTCACATATACGGTTCGTTACAAGTGGTGAATGCGTGCAGGTTGGGCTGAGCCGCAGGCGAAGCCCAACCTGCCTGTTCCTGCTACTCCCCGGCGTCCTTCAGCGCAATCGCGTTGACGCCCGCCTCCGACAGCGCCGCCTTCGCGGTTTCCACGTCGCTCGCGCTGCTGTACGGACCGACGCGGACGCGGTGCCAGGTCTTGCCATTGACGTTGACCGACTGCACGCGGGCGACGAAGCCCGACAGCGCGAGCTTGGCCTTGAGTTCCTCGGCCGCCTTCGGATCGGGATACGAACCGGCCTGCAGGATGTAGCGCGCACCGCTCGCCGAGACCGAGGGCTCCGGCGGCGGTGTGCCGGCCGCGGCCGGATTCTGCGCGGCGGCCTGCTGGCGCTGCTGTTCGGCGCGCGCCTTCGCGCTGAGTTCGGTATCCGGAATCACGACCTCCATTTCGGGCAGCACCGAATAGAACTCGTAATTCTTTTTCGTCGCAGGCTTCTTCGCCTCGTCGGCGACGGCCGGTTCGCTGGCCTTCGGCGCGGTCGCCTGCGGATTGGGTTGCGGCGAGTTCGGCTTGCGCAGCGTCGGCGCCCAGCCCTGCAGCAGCATCAGGGTCGCGAAGCCGAGCCCGAGCAGCACGCCGAGGGCGAGCCAGACCCAGGCCGGCCAGGCCGCGGTCGCCGTTCCGGTACGCGTTGCTTGCTTGCGCTTGCCAGCCATCGTGTTGTTGCTCCTGCCTTACATGCTCTCGGGCGCATCGACCCCGAGCAGATCCAGACCGTTCGCGACGACGGTGCGTACCGCGTCGGCGAGCGCGAAGCGCGCATCGCGCAGGTCCGCGTCCTCGACCAGGATGTGGCTGTTGTCGTACCACGTGTGGAACGCCGACGCGAGTTCGGTCAGATAGGTCGCGACCAGATGCGGTTCGAGGTTCTTCGCGGCGATCTCGACCACTTCGGGGTAGCGCGCGAGCGCGACCATCATGTCCTGGTCGTACTCCGTGTCGAGCCGGTGGAGCGAAGCGAGACCGTTGTTGCGGTCCCAGGTCCAGCCCTGTTCGCCGAAGCGCTCGCGCACGCGGCAGATGCGCGCATGCGTGTACTGCACGTAATAGACCGGATTCTCGCGGACGCGCGAGCGCGCGAGGTCGATGTCGAACGTCAGCTGCGAATCGGGCTTGCGGCCGACGAGGAACCAGCGCGTCGCGTCGCGGCCGACCTCGTCGATGAGATCGCGCACGGTCACGTAGCTGCCGGGCACGAACACGAACCACCCGATCGCCACGCGGGCCCACAACGTGAAGAACGTGTCGCCGGCGTCCGCGCCGATCATCACACCGCCGGTCACGCCGACCGAGAGCAGGTTCGCGCCGAGCAGGTAC
>CAMLLF010000558.1 GCA_946480705.1 uncultured Lysobacteraceae bacterium
ATGCGCGTGGTGAACGTGCAGCTGCGCGAGCAGGCCGAGGCCGCCATCAAGGACAAGGTGGCCACCATGAGCATCGACGCGGTGCTCTCGGACAAGCAGCCCATCATCGAGGAGCTGACGGCGCGGCTGCGGCAGGACTTCGCGCTCGAACTGGGCCGCGCGCAGCGGCTGTTCGGATCGAAGCGCTACGCCGAATCGCTGACCGCGTTCGAGCAGGGCCGCTTTCCCGACGGCGACGCCGCGGCATTCGCCGCTGCCGACAAGGCGCTCAATGCGGCCTATGCGGCGACGATCAAGCGCTACAAGAGCGACAGCGCCGAAGGCATCGCCGGCACCGTCACGCCCGACGGCATCCGCAATGCCGAACGCGCGTGGATCAAATACCGCGACGCCTGGGGCGCTTTCGGCGCGAAGAAGTATCCGGCGGTTTCCGCCGATGCATGGCGCGCGTATTTCACGCGCGAGCGGGAGAAGGCGTTGAAGGAACTGGCCGGGGAGTGACGTGTTCCGTAGGGACGGCGAGTGCGGTTTATAACGCGACAGAACGCATCGCGTTTCTTTTTGAGCTTCGTTGCGCCGAGGGCAGCGTGGAAACGATCGCGCGCATGCGTGTCCGGCCCGTGGGGCGGGAATCGGTGTCCGCGCTTGTCCGGCAATGCGGATCCCGCCGCCGCTACCAGAGCGTCTCCGCCGCGTCGGCCGGGCGGCGCTCGATGCCGCGATCGCGCGCGGCGTCGCTCGCGAGTTCGCGGAACAGCGCAACCGCGATCGCGCGGGCCTGCTGGCGGATCTCCGGAATCGCCGTCGATTCCCAGTCGCGGCCGCGGCACAGCGCGCCGAGCGTCCAGATGCGCTGCGCGGCATCGATCCGGCCCTGCGCGTCGACGGCGAGGCCGAGGCCGTTCGAATCCGCATGCGCGATCCCCGACCGCACGAGCGAACGCACGAGCGGATGCGCCGTCGAGCGCGCGTCGGTATCCATGCCGACGGCCTGCAGCACGAGGTCGTAGCGCGCGACTTCGGCGATGTCGTGCTGCGGTCCGCGCGTCCAGGTCAATACCGGGCGGCCGTAGCGCCCGGCACGGACGCTGCGCACGCGGCCGGCCAGTGCGATCAGGCGGCGATCGGCCTGCAGTTCGAGTACGCGGCGTGCGACCTGCGGCGGCATCCGATGGCGGCCGATGTCCCAGATGCCGCGCAGGTGGCGCAGGAAGCGACGGCGGTCGGCTTCCGTCAGCTGCTGCCAGAGTTGCGGCGTCGTGTGACGCAGGCCGTCGACGACGCCGCGCCAGTCGTCGGCCTCGTCGCAGGCCGCGCGCACGAGCCGCGTCCAGCTGCGCAGATCGGCGCGCTCGTGCAGATCGGCGATGAGTTCGGGCAGACCGTCGGCGGGCAGCTGCGCGTCGCGACCGTGCGCCGCGGGCAGGCGTCCGCGACGCGACAGCGTCGTGACCTGTACCTGCGGCCAGCGGTCGGTCGCGCTGAGCGCGAGATCGACGGCCGAGAGCCCCGAGCCGACGATGAGCACTTTGCGCAGTTTTTCAAAAGGCAAGGTGTTGGCCGACAGCCACTGCCACGGATCGAGCACGTAGCGGCCGCCCGCGATCAGCGCCTCGTCGACCTGGGGCAGCGCGCGGCTCGGCAGCGCGCCGGTCGCGACGACGACGAGATCGGCCTCGCTCGGATAGCCGGCCGAATCGACGAGGCGATAGCGGCCGTCGTCGGTCATTTCGATCGCGTCGATCTCGGTGCGCAGTCGCGACGCGCGGATGCCGCGGAAGCTCGCGCCCTCGAACGCGCGCGCGACGCGCGCCTCGAGATAGTCGCCGTAGAGCCGGCGTGGCAGGAAGTCGGCACCGCGCGCGTCGGGGAGCTGGCGCCGCGCGAAATCGAGAAATTCGGTGGGCTCGGCCGAATTCAGGCCCATGGCCGTCGCGCGCACGTTGAGCAGGTGCTCGTCGACCGGCGTGCCGTAGGCGACGCCGCGGCTGCCGCCGCGCCGGCCCGAATACCAGTGCAGCTCCGCCGGCATGCCGACGCCGTGTTCGAGCAGTTCCGTGATCACGAACGCAGCGGCGGCGCCGCCGCCGATGATGGCGACCTTCGTTGCCATGGTGTCCCTCTGGGCTGTCGTCGATCGGATGGGCGGCACCGGCTGGCGGGCCGTCCTCGCCGGGCGCTATGACGCCATCGCGCCGGTTAAACCGACGCTAAATGGATGCGGAATTCGCGTTCGCCCGTCATCGCGCGTGGCTGTGTCGTTATGAGGTTTTGGTAGGAATGAGGAAGAGGAGCGAGAAAGGCGTGCGCATCCGTCCCGGGACGCGCATGCTTTTCTCACTCCTCTCCACTCTCCGCCCGACAACGATCCGCGCGTGGCGCAGCCGCTGCGCGCCGACCCTCAGACGTCCGGCTGCACGCGTGCCGGATAGATCAGGCGCTCGATCGCCATCGGCAGGTAGCGGCGTGCGAACACCGGGTGCAGTTGACCGAGCGTCGCCATCGCGCGGCGGCAGTCGTCGTCGGTCGGCGCGTAGACGAACAGGAACGCGCCGCCGGAGCGTGCGAGTTCGAGGTCGTCGTCGATATAGCCGGCCTCGGTGCCGACGGCCTTGGAGATCTGCATCTTCAGGCGGTCGAGGAAGCTCGCGTCGTCCATCGATTCGAGTTCGTTGACGACGAACTCGCCGGTCGCGGAGCGGACCTCTTCGGCCGTGAAGCCCTGCCGCAGCAGTTCGCTTTCGGCGGACTGCGCCTGGGCGAAGCTGTCGAAGCCGGCGAGGATGTAGTGGCGCGGGTAGAACATGCCGAAGGAATGATCGCCTTCCTTGAAAAATTCCCAGTGCGTTTTCATGACGGCCTCCAGGCACAGGAACGTGGATGGTGGCCTGCAACGGAGAAATCGAAAGCAACTGACTCGTTCTGGCCGCGCCGGACGTGTTTCTCATTCGGTCTGCAGCGCCGCTGCAGACGCTCACTCCGAAGCCGCGCCCGGCTCGACCAGCCCTTTGTCATTTTGATTTCCGCTTTCTCCGTTGCAGGCCACTGGGTGCGAAGCCGCGCGGCTCCGCTCGCGATCGAGCCGCCGCGGCAGCGCGGACGGCTCGACGATGGGTGCGGCCGGCGCGCGCGGCGGTTGCGGCGCAGTCCGCGCAGGGGCGCATCAGCGCTTTTCGTCCTGGTAGCGCGAGAATTCGGCGGCGTCGAGCTTGCCGTCGCTGTTGGTGTCGAGCCGCGCGAACTTGCCGGCGAGTTCGTTGCCCGACGGCACTTCCGACTTGTCGACGAATCCGTCCTTGTTGACGTCGAGCTGGGTCATCGACGTCATGCCCTGCGCGGGTTCGAGCGAACTCGGCGGCGGCGGTGTCTGGGTTTGCGCGAACGCGACGCCGGCGAGGGCGAGCGACGCGAAGAGCGCGGAGCGGAACAGAGCGGCAGTGATACGCATGGGGTCGTGCCTCCGTTGCGGGAACGAGTGGTTCCTGCGACGCAGGGGGCGTGCCAGCCTCGTTCGCGCGGCGCGGAAGCGCCACGGCGCCGGT
>CAMLLF010000559.1 GCA_946480705.1 uncultured Lysobacteraceae bacterium
GGCGTGGCGCGCTCGCCGAGCAGCGCCGCCTCGGCGCGCAGCGCCCGCCAGGGTTTCGGCGCGATGCCGCCGAACGCGAGGCGCACGTGCGCGATGCGGTCGTCGTGCAGCTCCAGCGACGCGGCTACCGAGACGAGCGCGAACGCGTAGCTCGCGCGATCGCGCACCTTGCGGTAGGTCGAGCGGGCGCCGCGGGACGGTGCGGGAACCTCCACGCCGACGATGATTTCGTCGCTCGCGAGTTCCGTTTCCCGATCGGGCCGGTCTTCCGGCAGTCGATGGAAGCCGGTCAGCGCGATCGCACGCGTGCCGCCGGGGCCGGTCACGTGGACCGTCGCGTCGAGCGCCGCGAGCGCAACGCACATGTCCGACGGATGCGCCGCGATGCAGGCGGGCGATGTGCCGACGATGGCGTGGTAGCGATTGAATCCGCCGATCGCATCGCAGCCGCTGCCGGGCGCGCGCTTGTTGCAGCGCGCGGCCGCGGCGTCCTGGAAATAGAGGCAGCGCGTGCGCTGCATGAGATTGCCGCCGACCGTGGCCATGTTGCGGATCTGCGCCGAGGCGCCCGCGAGGATCGCGCGTGCGAGCATCGGGTAGTTCGCGCGCACCAGCGGATGCGCGGCGACCTCGCTGTTGCGCGCCGCGGCGCCGATCATGAGGCTGCCGTCGGCCGCGGCGTCGATCCGGCCCGACAGCGCCGTGACGTCGACGAGGCGCGACGGTTGCGCGATGCCCTTGCGCATCAGATCGACGAGATTGGTTCCGCCGCCGAGCAACTGGTGCCCGCGGTGTTCCATCAGTGCGAGGGTTTCGCCGATCGAGGTCGGGCGGTCGTAGACGAACGGCATCATGGCGTCTGCTCCCGGGCGACGCGCAGAATCGCGTCGACGATGCCGTTGTGAGCGCCGCAGCGGCAGAGGTTGCCGCTCATGCGCTCGCGGATCTCGTCGCGCGAAACGGGTATCGGCGCGCTGAGGTCCGCGGTGAGGTAGCTCGGCACGCCCGCGGCGATTTCCTCGAGCATCGCCGCGGCCGCGCAGATCTGTCCCGGCGTGCAGTAGCCGCACTGCAGGCCGTCGCAGTCGATGAATGCGCGCTGAAGCGGATGCAGTCCGCCGCCGCTGCCCAGCCCTTCGATCGTCGTGACCGATCGTCCGTCGACCTGCACCGCCAGGGTCAGGCACGACAGCACGCGCGTGCCGTCGACGAGGACGGTACAGGCGCCGCAGGCACCCTGATTGCAGCCGACCTTCGTTCCGGTCAGCCCGGCGCCGTCGCGCAGGAGGTCGAGCAGTGAAGTGCGCGGATCCGTCGGGGGTGCGACGTCGCTGCCGTTGATTCTGATCGCCATGCCGGGACTCCGTCGGAGACTGCGTGCGGTTATGTTCCGCCGGCGCCGCGCAACGCTTCTGCGCGATGCGGCGGAGACGGCGGACGGCGGGCGAGGCGAGTCACGGAAAGTCGCCGTCGAGCCGCCGTCCTTTCGTCGGACGAAAGGCGGGTGTAAGGTTCGGCCACGGCAGTTATTATTAACTGCCTACGCACTCATTATTACGACACGATCGCGCCGTCCGCAAGTGCGGCAACGCCGTCTGCGCGGACATCGACACGGGAACGGGGCACGGCAACGGCAATGGCTCGCCAGAAAGACGAGGAAAAGCGGATCGCGATCCTGACCGCGGCGGCGCGCGTGATTGCCGAAGAAGGGCTCGGCGCGCCGACCGCCAAGATCGCCAGGACGGCCAAGGTGGCCGACGGAACGCTGTTTGTATACTTTCCGAACAAGGACATCCTGTTCAACGAGCTCTACCTTCATGTGAAGCGCGAGCTGACGTCCCGCGTGTCCGCTGCGGTTCCGCGCGAGGCCGACCTGCGCACGCAGCTGAAGGCGAGCTGGAAGGCATGGACGGCCTGGGGTGTCCAGCATCCCGCCGAGCGCCGGGCGCTCGCGCAGCTCGCGGTGTCCGACAGGATCACGCCCGAAACCCGCGCGACCGGACTCAAGGGCGTCGAGGAAATGTTTGCGCTGATCGGCATGATCAGCGCCCAGGGCCCGATGCGGCAGGCGCCGGCGATGTTCGTCGGCGCTGTCATGGAAGCCGTCGCGACGACGACGATGGACCACATGGCGCGGGAGCCCGGCGCGGCGTCCACGATTTGCGAATGGGGTTTCGAAGCCGTCTGGGGGGCGCTGACGGCGAAGCCGGTGCCTGGTGATGGGGCGCGTGGCGCTTCCCGGGGCAAACGGAAACTCTGAGGCCTTTGGATTTTCAGCGCCGTCTCCTGACAGTGCAAAGCAAACCCATCCCCACCCATGCCCTCCCCGTGAAGGGGAGGGTTTGTTCCCGCTCGTTGAAAGCTCGCTACACGTTGCGATGACTCGCCCGAGCCCACCGCTTCTCGCCTGCAGGCAAGTAACGCGGGGGCCTCGCCGCCAGAGAACAGCCGCCGGCCCGTCTCCTGCGTGAAGTTATCGATCGCCGTCGCTACAAGACAGCCTCCAGTCCATCCGCAAAAATCCGATCGTCGCGACATTCGTTCGCCTGCGCGCCGTGCAGCATCACGTTGAAGCCGGTGTTCGCGGCAAACGTCGGCGATCCCGTACCTTCGGCGACGACGACCCAGCGACCCGGCGCACCGTAGCCGCCGCGTACATAGGCGAGGCTGAAGCCGGTGTCGCTCGACGGCGTTCCGGTGCGCGTGAGCTGCGGCGCGGCGCAGTCGTTGTCATCGAGTAGCGGATGCGCGAGCCGCAACTCGCTGCGCGGACTCGCGCCGACCGGCTGCGAGAACGCGTTCGGCGATCCCGGCGGCGCGACGCTGAAATTGAACGCGACGCCGCTGACCATGTCGACCGAGTCCTGGTTGCCGATGTACCAGCGCCCGCCGAGATACGAGACGCCGATGCGGTGGTCGTGGTACGTACCGCCGACACCGCCGGGATTCCAGTTGTGCAGAGCGAACAGCAGCGCCTCGGGGCGGTTGTTGAGTTCCGGATCGTCGAGCTGCGTATAGGCGTTGACGATGTTGCCCGGCGTCGTCGTGTGCACCGACGTGCGCCGGCCGTCTAACGGCGCCATCACGGCATAGCGCCGTCCGGTCGAGATCGCGAGCTGGTCCTCGCGAAAAAGCGCATAGAGCGCCGGTGGGTTGGACACGCGGTACACGCCGAGCGTCGCGCCGGCTTCCATGGCACTCGCGCTGCCGCGCAGCGGCGTGACGAGAAGACTCTCGCTGGGGCCGAGCCGGTTCGCGAGCGCGTCGATCTGCGTTTCATTGGCCCCGGTGTTGGCGGCGCTGGCTTCCTGACGCACGGCGAAATCGAAGTTCAGTTCGAACGCGCCGATGTCGACCGCGGTGCCCACGCTGCGCAGTTCTCCGTCGGCGTCGTAGGTCGGGCCGAACGGGAACGTCGGCGCATCGGCGTTGTTGCCGGCATTCACGGCGGGCGACACGCTGCTCGGCCGCGGATTGCGCGCGCTGACCAGCGATGGCGAGGCCGTGATTGTCCCGGTGCCGGGCGTGAATGCTTCGCTGC
>CAMLLF010000560.1 GCA_946480705.1 uncultured Lysobacteraceae bacterium
CCGCTCCAGTCGGCACCGCGTTCACCTACCAGGGCCAGCTCACCGATGCGGGCATCCCGGCGACGGGACTCTACGATCTGCAGGTCTGCCTTTTTTCCGCACCGTCGGACCCGCTCGTGCTCGGGTGTACGCCGGACCTCGTCGACGTGCCCGTCGACGCGGGCGTGTTCACGGTCGATCTCGATTTCGGCGAAGCGCTCTTCGTCGACCAGGAACGCTATCTCGAACTGCGCGTGCGCCCGGGCTCGGCGTCCGGCACGTACACGACGCTGTTGCCGCGGCAGCCGATTCGTCTCGCGCCGTATGCGATCCGCAGCCGCAACGCCCTGTCGGCCGATACCTTGAGCGGCGTCGCGCTGGGCGACATGGCCCGCCTGAGCCAGACCAACGTCTTCGCCGCCGGCAACACCTTCACCGCAGGCCTTTCCGCCGGCAGTCAGCGCATCACGAACGTCGCGACGCCGACGGCGTCCACGGATGCGGCGAACAAGAGCTACGTCGACGCGATAGCCGCCTCCGGCACCGCGGGCGGCGATCTCGCCGGCAGCTATCCCAATCCGACGATCGCCTCCACGGCGGGCACCAACGTCGTCGCCGCGATCAACGCGTCGACCGCGACGCTCGACGCCGCGCGGCTGCCGGCCGCCGTCGCCTATCAGGACGGCACGAACACCTTCACCGGAACAAATACGTTCACCGGCACGAACACCTTCAACAGCGGGCTCTCGGCGAACGCTTCGCGCATCACGAACGTGGCCGCGCCGACGGCCGCGACGGATGCAGCCACCAAGGCCTACGTCGATGCGATCTCGGCCTCCGGCACGGCCGGCGGCGATCTCGCCGGCAGCTATCCCAATCCCACGATCGCCTCCACCGCGGGCGCGAACGTCGTCGCCGCGATCAACGCCTCGGGCGCTACCGTCAGCGCGGCACGGCTGCCGAGCACGCTCGCGTATCAGAACGGCGCGAATACCTTCACCGGCAGCAACACGTTCACCGCGGGCCTGTCCGCGAACGGCCAGCGCATCACGAGCCTGGCCACGCCGACGGCGTCGACCGACGCGGCCAACAAGAGCTATGTCGACGCCGTGACCGCCACCGGCACGGCCGGCGGCGATCTGACCGGCAGCTATCCGAATCCGACGATCGCCGCGACCGCGGGAACGAATGTCGTCGCCGCGATCAACGCGTCGAGCGCGACCGTCAACGCCGCACGGCTGCCGGCCACGATCGCGTACCAGAGCGGCGCGAACACCTTCACCGGCACGAATACCTTCAGCACCGGTCTTTCCGCCAACAGCCAGCGCATCACGAGCGTGGCCACGCCGACGACATCGACCGACGCGGCGAACAAAGCCTACGTCGACGCGCGCGAAACGTGGGTCGAAGTGGACGAAGGACACACGTTCACGAGCCTCGGCGCGAGCTCGACGTTCGCGAGCGAGTACCACGTCGTCAACGTCGCGAACTACACGCAGATCAAGATGGTCGTGCACGTCGCCGTCGCCGGCAGCGCGGGTTCGCAGCTGCGCGTCAACTACCAGCAGACCGGCGGCGGCTGGTCCACGCTCGTCGGCAGCATCGACCTCAGCTCGATCGGGACCAAGGAAACGACGTATACGGCAATCGCGTCGGGCGTCATCACCAAAGGCCTGATCCGCATCGTCGCGATCGCGTCCGGCGGCGACGGCACGCTCAGCCCTGAAGTCCAGGGCGTTGCGGTCATGCTCAAGTAAGCGCACAGGAGCCCTCCCATGTGCGCCATCGAATCCTCTGCGCCGCCGCCGGTGCTGCAGCGCGCCTCACGCCTCGCGCTGCTGTTCCTCGCGAGCCTGTTCAGCGGCAACGCGGCGGCGGCCGAAACGCCGGACCACGGAACCGGCCGGAAACTCGGTCCGGCAATCGCCGCAGGGAATCGCGTGATCGCCGCCGGCGGCGGCCGTTCCGCCGGCGGCGGCTTCGCGATCCACGGCACGATCGGCCAGCCCGACGCCGACGCGCTGCATCCGGCGAGCGGCGGCGGCTACGGCGCGAGCGGCGGTTTCTGGGCCGCGGTCGCGTCGCCTGCCGTGCTCGCCGACATCGTCTTCAGGAACGGCTTCGACGCGGGAACGCGCTGATCCGGCGACACGGACAGAATTGTCGCGCGAAAATCCGCGGCCCCGGCCGCGGAAGTTCACAAGACAAGATGTAGAACGCATGGCGCGCTGTGCCGTTCGTGCGCATCGCCGCGAACCGGCTTGAGCCTCCGGGACCGTCATGCCACGATCCCGCGATGACCGTCAAACCCGACGCGACCCACTTGCGCGACCTCGCCCGCCTCCGCCGCGTCCGCGATCGGATCGATCGCGAATATGCGCAGCCGCTCGACGTCGAGGCCCTCGCGCGCGGCGTGCACATGTCGGCCGGGCATCTGAGCCGCGAATTCCGCCGCGCCTACGGCGAATCGCCGTATTCCTATCTGATGACCCGGCGCATCGAGCGCGCGATGGCGCTGCTGCGCCGCGGCGACCTCAGCGTGACCGAGGTCTGCTTCACCGTGGGCTGCTCGTCGCTCGGCACGTTCAGCACGCGCTTCACCGAACTCGTCGGCGTGTCGCCCAGCGTCTACCGGCGCGACGCCGCCGAGGCGACGAACGGCATTCCGTCCTGTGTCGCCAAGCAGGTGACGCGACCGGTCAGGAATAAAGAAGCGCCAGCCCCCGAGTCCGACCTAGCATGACTGCCACCCACATCCCTGGAGCACGACAGCCATGAATCTCAGCATCCACGCCAGTTTCCTGCCGCATACCGACGCCGATGCGGCGCTTGCGTTCTACCGCGACACGCTCGGCTTCGAAGTCCGCAACGACGTCGGCTACAACGGCATGCGCTGGATCACGATAGGCCCGCCCGGCCAGCCGGCCACCTCGATCGTGCTGCACCCGCCGGCCGTCGGCCCCGGCATCACCGACGAGGAGCGCCGCACCATCGTCGAGATGATGGCCAAGGGCACCTACGCGACGCTGCTGCTGGCCACGCCCGATCTCGACGGCGTGTTCGAGCGGCTGCAGGCCGCCGACGCGGACATCGTCGAGGAACCGACCGACCAGCCCTACGGCGTCCGCGACTGCGCCGTCCGCGATCCGGCCGGCAATCTGCTGCGCATTCAGCAGCGCGGATAATCGTACGGCGCAATAACCGAAGGGCACTGCGCCGTCGGTAGCCTCGCCGTTGAGTTGCCGGCGCAATGCGCTTTGCCTGTGTTGTCGGCGCAATGCCCTTCGGTTATTGCGCCGTACGACTCGCCTCTCGTTGCACGCTGCGTAGAAGTTCCGCCCCCGCATCCGCGGGATCATTGCAAGCGTCCATCCCTGCAGGAGGTCACGATGAACTGGAACAAGTGGATTCGTCAGTTTCACCGCTGGGTCGCGATCGTGTTCACGCTGAGCGTGATCGCGACGTTCATCGCGCTGGCGCAGGAGAAGCCGGTGGTCTGGGTGTCGTACGTGCCGCTGCTGCCGCTCGCGCTGCTCGTGCTGACGGGGCTCTATCTGTTTGC
>CAMLLF010000561.1 GCA_946480705.1 uncultured Lysobacteraceae bacterium
GCCGACGTCGCCGACGAGCCGTTCGCTGCCGCGCCAGACCAGACCCGTGAAATAGCGCAGGCTCGTGCCCGCATGCAGATACAGCGCAGCGATGCCCTGCTCGCGCATCAGCGCCTGCGCGCGCGCGATGCGCTCGCGGTATTCCGGCAACGCGATCGGCGCGACGCCGTCGAGCATGGGCGCGAGGCTTGCCAGCGCGTCCTCGCGCGAGGTTCCGCCGATACCGAGACTCATGGATATTCCCCGGGGACGCCGCCGACGCGGCGGCGCGAAATAATTACGTCGGACTAAAATTTTAGTCAAGCTTAAATCGATTCGGCATATCGCCGGAATGAAGCGCGCCCGCGCCATCGGTCGCTGGCGAGCGGACTCGCACGCACGCTACCTTAGGCGTCGGGGGAAGACCGGAGGTGGAGGCAGCATGGAGCAACTCGGCGAACGCCTGCGCCGCTACCGGCGCGAGGCGCACAAGACGCTGCTCGACGTCGCGAGCGAGGCCGGGCTGTCGGTCGGTTTTCTGTCGCAGGCCGAGCGCAATCTCTCCGAACGCCGTTATCGCCTGCTGTTTGAGCGCAATCTCTCCGGCGTGTCGCTGTCGTCGCTCGCGAACATCGCCCGGGCCCTGAACGTGCCGCTGCGCCTGCTCATCGACCAGCCCGAACAGCGCTCGCCCGATTCGCGCGAAGGCCATCGCCGCCGCTATTCGACGATCGACCGCGGGCAGACCTACGAACGTCTTTCGAGTTCGTTCCCGGGCAGCCAGATCAACGCCGTGCGAATGTGCCTGCCGGTCGGCTACGTGTCGGAATCGGTGACCCACGGCGGCGACGAATTCGTCTATGTGCTGAGCGGTGCCGTGCGCTACTGCGTCGCCGGCGTCGACTATCCGCTGGAGAGCGGCGACTCGCTGCACTTCGACGGCCGCCACCAGCATTTCCTCGCGAACACCGGTGCGACGCCGGCCGAAGTCGTCTCGGTCGGCACGCTGCCGATCTTCGACGACCAGGCCGACGCGTGACGCCGCCATTTTCCTTTTTACCGGCTTCCCGATGACGCCTTCCGCCCTGCTGCGCCGCCATCCGTCGGCCCTGCTGCTCGCGATGCAGCTGCTGAGCCTCGTGCTGTATCCGCTGATCGACGACAACGAGAGCGGCCGCATGCTGTTCGGCGCGATCGGCGTCGTCGCGGTATCGCTGTCGGTCTGGGTCGTCGACCGCAGCCCGGCGCGCACCTGGATCGCGCTGCTGCTCGCCGTACCCGCGGTGCTGCTGACCGTTTCGGCGATCTTCACCGGCAGCGCGAAGCTGCTCGTCGCCTCGGCCGTGCTCGAATCGATGCTGTATTTCTACGCCGCCGGCAGCCTCATCGCCTACATGATGCACGACCACCGCGTGACGACCGACGAATACTTCGCCGCCGGCGCGACGTTCACGCTGCTGGCCTGGGGCTTCGCCTACGCCTTCTTCGTCTGCCAGGCCTGGTATCCCGACAGCTTCACCGGCCTGCGGGCGCCGGCCGAACCGCGGCGCTGGATGGAACTGCTGTTCCTGAGCTTCACGACGCTGTCGGGTGTGGGCATCGGCGACGTGATTCCGCTCGGCATGCCGGCGCGCGCGCTGGTCATGCTCGAACAGTTCGCCGGCATCGGCTACATCGCCGTCGTCGTGTCGCGGCTGATCGGACTCGGCATGCTCCGCGTCGCGCGGAGCAGGATCGAGGATTGAGTCATTCGAACGCGTGCGGATCCACGATCATCGCGGCCAGGCTGAACAGGAACAGCGCCCAGAACAGGCCGCCGGCAATCATCCACGCGACGTTCGCGGCCGTCAGTGACGCATTGGTGCTGCCGCCCTTCGTCGCCTTCGGCCCGATTGACCGCCACTACTGAAACGTCAACACGTACAGACGTATAAACTTGCGCGGCGCCGCGACATAGAACGCGCGCTTGTGCGCCGGCATTTCCTCGACATCCTCCACGCGCGCCGCAGGCGGCGCGTACACGTCCCCGGTCATCGTCCATTCCCCTGTTGCCGGGCGGTCCGACCAGGAAACCGGCGCCGACCATACCGCAGCGTCAACGCACGCGCGGGATACGCGTTGCAGCAGCATGATCGCCCTCGCACCGCGCGATCGCCGCCCTGACCGACGAGACGCCGACATGAACTTTCGCTCCCGCATTCCCGCCGCACTGCGCCGCAGTGCCGGCGCCGCCGTGCTGACGCTGTTGGGTACCACGACCGTCCGCGCCGATTGCGATTTCTCGCCGCTCGACACCGCGATGCAGGAACTGCTGCAGACGACCGGTCTTTCGGGCGGCGCGGTTCTCGTCGGTCGCCGCGACGGCGTGCTGCACGAGCAGTATTTCGGCGACTACACGGCAGATACCGTCGTCGCGATCGCCTCGGCGACGAAGCTGCTGTCGGCGACGCGCATCGCACAGCTGTCCGCGCGCGGCACGCTCGCGCTCGATGCGCCGGTTTCCTCGGTGCTGCCGCAGTTCACCGGCACGAAAGGCCAGATGACGCTGCGCCAGATGTTTTCGCACACGGCGGGCTATGGCGACGACGAGGACAGTCCGGTGCTGCGCACGAACCAGCCGTCGCTGGCTGCAGCGGTCGACACGGTCGCCTGCTGCGTCGCGATGCCGAACGGCTGGACGCCCGGCGCCCAGTTCGCCTATGGCGGAATATCCATGCACGTCGGCGGACGCATGGCCGAAGTCGCGACGGGCCAGGACTGGCAGCAGGGCTGGAACGCGGCGATCGGCGTGCCGCTGGGCATCACCACGATCGACTGGCAGGGGCTCGGCGCGACCAGCAACTACCGCATCAGCGGCGGCGCGCGCTCGAACCTGCGCGACTACGGCCGGCTGCTGCAGATGCTCGTCAACGACGGCGTCGGCAACGGCCGCCGCGTGCTCGATATCGCCGCGCTGCCGCCGCTGTTCGCCGACAACGTCGGCGGCCTGCCGATTGCCTATGCGCCGCCGAGCGCGCCGCCGCCGGGCCAGTTGCGCTACGCGCTCGGCAACTGGATCGAATCCCTGCCCGACGCGAACGGCCTCGCGACGCATTCGAGCCTAGGCGCGTTCGGCTTCTTTCCGTGGATCGATCGTCCGCGCGGACTCTACGGCGTCTTCATGATCCGCGGCGGCGCGAACATCAACGCAACTGCGCGGCCGGTCTATCTGCAGATGCTCGGTGAGGCGCGCGCGCTCGTCGACAGCGGCGCCTGCGTCACCGTCGAGATCAGCGATGCGATCCTGCGCGACGGCTTCGACTGACGACGGCGTCGACTGAAGCCGGTTTCGACCGATGCGCGCCACGCGCTACGCTGGCGGCCCGTCGCCGGCACGCTCGCCGGCGACATGACTGCGGATGCCGCCATGACCATCCTCCTTGTCGCCGATCACCGGTTCGAGCAGTCCGCCGACGACGTCTTCGCGCTGAGCATCGACGCCGAGCGCTTCCCGCCGACCTTCACCGGCTACGGACCGATCCCGGCGATGCGCCGCATCGTGCTGCTCGGTCCCGTCG
>CAMLLF010000562.1 GCA_946480705.1 uncultured Lysobacteraceae bacterium
TTCCAGCGCCGCACCGTGTCCTTGGTGCGCTCGAACTGCGCGTCGTCGAGCCAGAAGCGTCCCTGCGGCGCCGCCGTCGTCAGCACGGCGCCGAGTCCGCACAGACGCTGGATCGCCAGCTCCTTCGCGGTCGCATCGGCGTCGTCCTCGGTGAAGATGACGCCGAAGGCGGATGCGCCGTCGATCGAGAACGTCTTCGCGTAAGGCGGCCATTGCGGCTTCTTCGCGCCGGACCCCGGCTTCTCCTGCGGCGCCGCAGCAACGCCGAACGCGGCCGACAGGCCCGCGACTCCCGCTCCGATCAACACGTCCCGCCGACTGACCATGCTCGCTTCTCCATTCTTGGCTGATGACTCGCGACTGGCCGGCGCCGCGCGGCGCCGGGATCGCCGGATTCTGCCGAAGCGAAGAAAAATACGAAAGATGCCGTAGACGCACGCGCCGATGCGGCGCGTCGCTCCGCGGATCGCCGGCGCGCCGCTGCGGAATCCGCTCGTGGCCACGGCGGATCCCCGCGCAGGCGGCCAGGCCGGCGCCCGCGGCGCATCCGCGTCGTTCCCGGACGCTGCGGACGCCGCAGCGCCGCCGCCCGTGATTTTCCGCAATGCACAACGGAACATCTGGACAAGTCACGAACGAGGACGCGACCCGCCCCATTCTCCTAACGTCTACGTACGAAGCGTTGCGTAATTGTCGCGGCGCTTGCTAGGCTCCGCGGCGCTTCCTTCCCTGCGGAGCTTCCCCGTGAACGAGACACTTCTGTCGCTGCGCCGCGCGATCGGCGTCGCCCTGGCCTGCGGGATCGTCAGTGCCGCCGCCGCCGAACCGCTGCAGCTGCAGCGTCGCTT
The DNA here is from genome assembly GCA_946480705.1 of uncultured Lysobacteraceae bacterium. The sequence continues at coordinate 849 of CAMLLF010000562.1, forward strand.
CGAATCCCCGGCGGCTGTCGCCAAACGCACATCCGACGCCAAGGCGCTGCTGCTCGCGCTGCATCCGGAACTGACGGCCGGCGCGCTGCAGCCGGCCGGCAGCCGCGGCCGCGTCGAGCAGTTCCGCCAGACGGTAGCCGGCATCGAGGTCTATGGCGCGCGGCTGACCGTGCTGCGCGATGCGCAGCGGCAGCCGCGCACCGCCGGCGGCAGCTACAGCGACAAGGCCGCCACGGCCGCACTGCCCGCCTTCGCGCTCGACGCGCGCGTCGCCGTGCAGCAGGCGCTCGACGGTCTCGGCATCGATGCGATCGCAAGCGCCGCAAAGGCCGACGGCAACGGCTACCAGCGCATCACGCTGCAGTCGACCGCCGAATTCCGCGCATTGCGGCCCGCGCGCGCAAAGCCGGTCTGGTATCCCGCGAACGACCGCCTGATCGCGGCCTACAGCGCCGAGGTCGTGTTCCAGCGCCGCGGCGACGCGCGTCCGACCGCATTCGCGCTCGTGATCTCGGCCGAGGACGGCCGCGTGCTCAGGCGCAACAGCCAGATCCACGATCTGGAACCGTTCTCCTACCGCGTGTTCGCCGGCACCGACGGCTTTCCGTATGTCGATCCCTACGGCTACACGAACCCGCATCCGACCGGCGTCGCCGACGGCTGGCGCCCGGTGGTTCCCGCGCCGATGAATCTCGTGACGCTCGGCGATGCCGGCACCGGCGATCCCTGGCTCGCCGACGACGCGACGCAGACGCGCGGCAACAATGTCGATGCGTTCTTCGCGGCCGAAACCCTGGTCGACGGCGAGTGCTACGGCGACGAACAGATGGAATTTGACGCCGAGGTCGGCGATTTCCGCGCGCAGACCAACGGGCCCCGGCGCTTTGACTACGCCTATGACGCGACCACGACGCTGACCGACTACCAGCAGTGCCTCGATCCGTCGGTGCCGATACCGACCGGCGATCCGGAACTCAACGCGAAAATCGTGCAGGGCTTCTATGCCGGCAACTGGCTGCACGACTATTTCCACGGCCTCGGCTATGACGAGTCCGCGGGCAACAGCCAGGCCGACAACTACGGCCGCGGCGGCATCGCCGGCGATCCGCTGATCGTGCTCGCGGCACAATTCTCGACGTATACCTATGCGCCGGCCGACGGCGAGAGCCCGGTGCTGACGCTCGGCTTCAATCCGCAGACGCGCACGCGCCGCGACGTCAGCGGCTTCGACCTCGGCGTCACCGCGCACGAATGGGCGCATACGATGTTCGGGCGACTCACGGTATCGGGTTACCACGGCCAGCCCGGCGCAATCAACGAAGGCACGGCCGACTTCGTCGGTCTCATGGTCACGGTGCGCGAGCAGGACCGCCATGCGATGCCCGGCGAGCCGGACTTCTCGGCCGCCTATGCGGTCGGCGCCTATATGAATCTCGACTACGACTTTCGCGCCGACGACCTGCCCGCGGCCGGCTCGCCGGGCTATCCCGACAACAGCTACTACCACGGCATCCGCCGCTATCCCTATTCCAGCGACTTCCGGCGCAACCCGCTGACCTTCCGCCATATCAGCCTCGATCATCCGGTGCCCGCCGGCAGCGCGCCGTTCGACTGGAAGGCGCGCTCGCTGCTGAACGCGGAAATCCACACGGCCGGCGAAATCTGGACGACCGCATTGTGGCAATGTGCACGCAACGTGCTCGCCGCCGCGCCGTCGCCGCAGTTCGAGACGCGCAAGCGCGATTTTCTCGGCTGGCTCGTCAGCGGACTGAAGCTGTTTCCGACCGACGCGACGTATACCGAAGCGCGCACGGCCGTGCTCGCGGCGATCCGCGCCGACAGCGAAGCCGACTACCGACGCTGCCGCAGCGGCTTTGCCGAACGCGGCATGGGCGCCGGCGCGCTGTCGCCGCCGCGCGACTCGTTCAGCCTGCGCGGCGGCGTGGAGAGCTTCCGCGACCTCGAGCGCGCGCTGTCCGTGGTCTCGGTCCACCTGCGCGAGATCGGCGGCGACGCCGACGGCGTGCTCGATCGCGGCGAGAGCGGCGAAGTCGTGGTCACGCTGCGCAACAGCGGCTTCTCGGCGCTGGACCGCATCACGCTCGCGGTGCCGCCGATTCCGGGCCTGTTCGACCTGCCCGACCGCGTGTACCTGGAAAACATCGCGCTCGCGCCCGAGGAAACGCGCGAGTTCGCATTGCCGTTCCGCGTGCGCACGCATCGCGACGCGATCACGCTGCCGGTGCAGGTGTTCGCCTGGGACAACGCCCATCCCGAGGCCTTCGCGCTGACGAGCCGCGCGTTCGCGGTGAACTACGACCTCGTGCGCGACCGCCATGTCGACAGCGCCGCGCACGCGGCGACGTTCCGGCACGACTGGATCCGCGGCTTCGAGGACTACCCGCACGGCTGTGCGCTGTACATCTGCACTTATGCCGAAGGCGACCGGCTCGCCGACGTGCTCGACTGGCAGCGGCAGCGCTACGACGGCCGCTGGAGCTACGTCATGGGCGACGCGCAGCTCGCTGCGAACACCTGGCTCGCGACCCAGCCGTTCACCGTGTCGGCGACCGCGCCGCTCGAACTGCAGCTGCAGCACCACTACGACTTCGAGCGCGCGACGACCGTGCCCGGATACGGCCGCATCGAGATCCGCGTCGACGACGGTCCGTGGCAGAG
>CAMLLF010000563.1 GCA_946480705.1 uncultured Lysobacteraceae bacterium
GTTCATCAAGGGCTACGTCGCGCCCGAGTCCGAAGCGGGCGGCGAAGTGCTCTACGTCGAGGACAGCCGCGTCGTCGCACTGGCGACGCGCCGCATGATGGAAAAGCACGGCCTGACCGTGCTGCACGTGGTCAGCGTCGAGGACGCGCTCGCGCTGCTCGACACGGCCAAGGCGCAGGGCAGGGTGCCCGGCGCCGATATCGTGCTGACCGACGTGAACCTCAAAGGCGAACTCACCGGCGGCGATCTGCTCGAACGCATCCGCAACGACTTCGGCTACGGCAAGGCGCAGCTGCCGGTGCTCGTGATGACCGGCGACGACAACCCGAAGAACCAGGCCGTGCTGATCCGCCAGGGCGCGAACGATCTCGTCGAGAAGCCGATCGAGGAGCGCCTGTTGATCACGAAGCTGCTGTTCCAGCTGCGCGTGGGCCAGCACGCGCGCACGCTGATGGCGGAGACCGCATGACCGATGCGCGGTTGAAGCTCGAACCGAGCTGGAAGGAACGCGTCGGCAACTACTTCGATCGGCCCGACATGCAGGCGCTGTCGGAATTCCTGCGCAACGAACTGCGCGGCGGCAAGATCGTGTTTCCGCCGCCGAAGCAGATCTTCGCGGCGCTCGACGCGACGCCGTTCGACGCCGTGAAAGTCGTGATCCTCGGCCAGGATCCGTATCACGGGCCGGGCCAGGCGCACGGCCTGTGCTTCTCGGTGCAGCCCGGCGTGCCGGTGCCGCCGTCGCTGCGCAACATGTATGTCGAGCTGCAGCGCGACCTCGGTTTCGTGCCGCCGCGCCACGGCTGCCTGACGCGCTGGGCCGAGCAGGGCGTGCTGCTGCTCAATGCCGTGCTCACGGTCGAGCAGGGGCTGGCCGGCTCGCACCAGGGCAAGGGCTGGGAAGGCTTCACCGACAGCGTGATCGAGGCGCTGAACCGCGAGCGCGAGCATCTGGTCTTCATGCTCTGGGGTTCCTACGCGCAGGCCAAGGGAAAGCTCATCGACGGCCGCCGCCACCTCGTGCTGAAGGCGCCGCATCCCTCGCCGCTGTCGGCGCATCGCGGCTTCATCGGCTGCGGGCATTTCTCCGCGGCCAACGACTATCTCGTGAAGCACGGCATGGCGCCGGTGGACTGGACGCTGTAATCCGCCGCGTTTAGCTTTGGCGCTTCGCCAACGACCGGACAGGGACGGTATGCGTCGCTTCGAATTCTCCGAGGGCGCTTCGAACAAGTTTTGGGAAATCGTGCAGAACGACGCGGATCTCGAGATACGCTGGGGGCGCATCGGCACGCAGGGCCAGAGCCAGACCAAGAATTTCGCCGACGCCGCCAAGGCCAGGGCCGCGCTCGACAAGCTCGTCGCCGAGAAGACCGGCAAGGGCTATGCGGAAGTCGGCGCCGATGCTGCCGCCGCGGCGGCGCCGGCTGCAAAAATAGTCAAAGAGAAAAAGGAAGAAAAGGCGAAACCCGCCGGGCCGGTTGCGGCGGCGCCGACCGTTCCGGTTGCTGCGCCCGCTGCGCAGGCGCCGGCCGCCGACGAACCCGTGGCGATCGAGGCGCTGCCCGAGCTGCCGGCCGCACCGGCTGACCGGCCGCCCTGGCTCGCCGCCGGCGAGCCGCTGGATTTCGACGGCGCCTGGAAATACCTGCACGGCGCGAACAACTACAACATCCGCGTCGTGCCGCTGCCGTCGCGGCGGTTTCCGGCCGAGCCGCCGACCGCCGATCCGCGCGCCTACTGGCTGCGCGCGCGCGAACGCCTGCTCAAGGACACGACGCTGGATTCCGCCGCGACGGATACGTCGCTGTGGCCGCTGCTGCAGCAGACCTGGCAGCGGCTCGATCAGCGCGGCGTCAGCGGCAGCGACGAATCCGACGCGCTGCTGCTCGCTCTGTCGTGCTCGCTGCTGTCGGACGACACGCATCAGCACCACGACGCCGGATGCGTCGCCGAGCACCTGATCGCGAGCCGCGGCCTCGTCGCCGCGCTGCAGCTGCTGCTGCAGGCGCAGGCCTACGGTGTCGCGTCCAGGACGCAGTGGCACGGCCAGCAGCGCGGACACTCGCGCGAAGTTGCGCTGACGCGCCACGTGTCGGGGCCGTTTTCGTCGGTCTGGTATTCGCCGCTGGCCGAAGACGAACTCGTGTTCCGGCGCCGCCTGTCCGACACGGACGCGGCTACGTGGGAGGCCTGCGTCGCGCTCGTGAAGGCGCAGATCGGCACGCTGCATCCGGCGCGCCAGGTCGTCGTGGCGATGCTGTTCCCGGATGCGCCGGAGCTCTCCGACGAGGTCGCGCTGCGCGTCGGCGGTACGGCCGCGCCGGGCGTGCTGCACTGGCTGCAGCTGACGGCGACCTCGCCCGAGGCGCTGGAGGCCATTTTCGCCGGCAAGACCGAATATCAATACTTTCTCCACAATGCGTCCATGGTCGCGACCGTGCTGCGCGAGCGGCGCATGGACACGCTGCCGCTGCTGCTGCGCGCGCCGACCCAGGATCTGCCCGGCGACCTGCTGACGTATTTCGGCGTGCCCGAGGCGGTCACGGCGCTCGCGAATGCCGCGACGTCGAGCAAGGCCTGTCTCGTGCGGCTCAATCAGGCCGCACAGCGCTGGCCGCTTGCTGCGATCGCGTCGCTGGCCCGGCTCATCGCCGCGGGCGGTCGCGACAGCGCGGCATTGGCGCCGCTGCTCGGCGGGCTGCTGCAGTCGCATACGGCCGCCGCGGCATCGCTGCGGCCGTGGCTCGACGCCGCGGCCAACGGCGTCGTCGATCGCCAGCTTGCGCTGCTCGAGGGGCCGGCCGAAGTGGCCGATGCCGCAGACCTGCCCGGCGTACTCGCCGATCCGCCGTGGCTCAAGCCGCGCAAGACCGTGGCCACGGTGCTGGGTCTTGCGCCGCTCGACCTGCCGACGCAAGCGTTCTGGGACGAGGGCGAACGGCAGCGCCTGAGCGAGCTGTCGACTTACGAGAAGGGGCGCTATGCGCCGTTCGCCAAGGACATGTTCGGCTTCGCGCGCGAACTGGGTCTGGGGCACGACTACGGCGTGAACGACAAGGCGCTGCAGAAGCAACTGCTGGAACAGGCAGCCGTCGCGTTGCGGCAGGGCGACGTCGAGTCGCTGTATGCAGCCTGGAAGCAGTCGCAGGCCAATCGCCGCTACAACTACACCGTCGTCAACGGAAGCCTGATCGGGCAGTTGCCGGACGCGCTCGCGCTCGCGATCTGGAACCGCCTCGCCGGCGAAGGCACGAGCGACTCGAACGTCGGCTACATGCTCGCGCGCTTCGGCCTCGCCGCCTGGCCCGGCGCGCTGCGCGCGATCCGGCGCACGCCGGCCGACCACACCGGTCTCGCCGAGTGCTTCGCCGATATCGAACTCGCGGCGATGGCCGCGCGCGTGGCCCGCTCGTCGCCGCGCGCCCGCCTGATGCCCGCGCACTTCGTGCGCCCCACCGACGACTACTTCCGCGACATGGATGACAACCTGGTTCAGGGCAAGCGGCCGGCGTTCACC
>CAMLLF010000564.1 GCA_946480705.1 uncultured Lysobacteraceae bacterium
TGCTGGCCGAGGCTGAGCTCGATGCCGAAGAACTGCGCGAGGAACAGCACGGTCACGCCTTCGAACAGCGCGGTGCCGTTCTGGTTCGCGGTCGCGCCGACGGTCAGCACGAAGCGCGCGATGCGCGGCGGCAGCTTGAGGTTTTCCTCCGCGACCTTGAGCGAGGTCGGCAGCGTCGCCGACGAGGACGCGGTCGAGAACGCGGTCAGCATCGCTTCGTCGATGCTGCGGAAGAAGCGCCACGGACTCATGCCGCCGAAGAACTTCACGACCGCCGAATAGACGACGAACTGATGGATCGCGAGCGCGAGCAGCACGACGCCGACGTACTTGCCGAGCAGGAACAGCACCTGCCAGCCGAGTTTCGCGGTCAGCGTGAACAGCAGGCAGGCGACCGCATAGGGCGCGAGCCGGATGACGCGGTCGATCAGCGTCATCGAGATGTCGTAGATGCCCTGGATGAATTCCTTGACGCGCGCGACGCCCGGCGTGGGCGTCAGCACCATCGCGATGCCGAACATCAGCGCGAAAAACATGATGCCGATCATGTCGCCGCCGGACGCGGCGCGCACGATGTTGTCCGGCACGATCTGCACGAGCATGTCGATGCCCGACGGCGGCGCGGCCTGCGCGGTCAGGCTCTTGGCCTTGGCCGCGCTCTCTTCGAGCAGCGTCGCGCGCGCCGCGTCGCCGATGCCCGCGCCGGGCTGCAGCAGGTTCACGAGCACGAGGCCGATCACGACCGCGATGCCGGAGACGAACACGGTGTAGAGCAGCGTCTTCCAGCCGACGCGGCCGAGCTGCCGCAGGTCGCCCATTTCGGCGACGCCGAGTACGAGTGCCGAGAACAGCAGCGGAATCACGAGCATCAGCAGCAGGCGCAGGAAGATCTGGCCGACCGGCTGCGTGACGTAGGTGACGGTGTTCGCGAGCCAGACGCTGTCGCTGCCGGCGAAGCGGTAGCAGAGCACGCCGGCGAGAACGCCGACGACAAAGCCGATCAGGATGCGGGCGTGCAGCGGCAGGCCGCGCGGGCCGGGTCCGGCGTTCGTATCGGAGGCGTGGCTCATGCGGGTCTGCGGCGGGTAGGCGAAGGCAGCGACCCTACCGGAGAACCGCGCGCCGGGGCAATTGCGGGCGCCGGAAAAGACCGAGCCCGATGCGACAGGGGGGACGCATCGGGCTCGCGCGGTCATCCTGGACCAGAGCACCCTGCCCTTCCTACAACTCCATGACATCCGATACGCCGGAGCGCACGAAACGCCGCGGCCGGCGCGAAGCCCGAAAACCTGCGCGGCAACTGCGCCGAAAATCGGCGCCGAGGCTAAGCGCGCCGCGGTACGCAAACTGCCCACCGGTTCGCAGTTCCGTTGCGTTGGGCAGTTTCCGCAGGCCGGGAACATGGATTTCGCGGACCAACGGTCATACGGTCGCGTCGGCTAGCGGCCTGAATCCAGGACGCGGCCCGTGGCCGCATCCCCCAATGAGAGCGGGACATGACTGCGCGCCCGGAGAACGTCGAACGCTTTCGACATTTCCCGATGCGACCCCAGCCGTAGTGCGGCCCGTGTAAGCTAGGGCGCTTCGTCGCGCCCGCCCGCAGGCTGCGATAACAAAAAATCTACGATTGGGTTTGTACGGATGTCCGCTCAACCGATACCGCTGTGCGTCGACCTCGACGGCACGCTGATCCGCTCCGATCTGCTGTTCGAATCCGCGCTGAGCCTGCTGCGGCGCAATCCGCTTTACGTTTTCGCGTTCGTGCTCTGGCTCGCGCGCGGACGCGCCCACCTCAAGCGCGAGATCGCGCGCCGCGCCGAGGTCGATCCGGCGACGCTGCCTTACGACGAACGCGTCGTGGAATGGCTGCGCGAACAGCAGGGCCAGCGTCCGCGCGTGCTCTGCACCGCATCCGACGCCGCGCTCGCACAGGGCGTCGCCGCACATCTGGGCCTGTTCGACGACGTCATGGCCAGCGACGGCGAACGCAACCTCGCCGGCCGCCACAAGGGCGAAGCGCTGCGCGAACGCTACGGCGACAAGGGCTTCGACTACGCCGGCAACGAATTCCGCGATCTCCACATCTGGAAACATGCACGACGCGCCGTCGTCGTGAACGGCGGCGAACGGCTGGCCCGCGCCGCCGGCGGCTGCTGCGACGTCGAACGCGTGTTCGAGGCGCGCCGCGGCGGCCTGCGCACCTGGATCAAGGCGCTGCGCCTGCACCAGTGGCTCAAGAACCTGCTCGTGTTCCTGCCGCTGTTCACCTCGCACCGCGTGCTGGAAACCGCGACGACGGTCAACTGCATCCTCGCCTTTCTCGCGTTCGGCCTCTGCGCGTCGGGCGTCTATCTGCGGCACGCTGCCGCTGTCCGCGGGCCTCGTCTGCGCGCCGGTGTTCGCGGTCGCCGGTCTCGCGCTGGCCGCCTGGCTGTCGCTCGCATTCGCCGGCGTGCTCGCGTGCTACTACGTGCTGACGCTCGCCTATTCGCTGCGCCTCAAGCGCATCGTCATGCTCGACGTGATCGTGCTCGCGGCCCTGTATACCGTGCGCATCATCGGCGGCGCGGTCGTCATCGGCGGCGGCCTGTCGTTCTGGCTGCTCGCGTTCTCGATGTTCCTGTTCCTGAGCCTCGCGATGCTCAAGCGCGATACCGACCTGCGCAGCCTGCTCGGCAGCGGCAAATCGGAAGCCAGCGGCCGCGGCTACGCGGTCGACGACATCGCGCTGATCCAGTCGCTCGGCGGCGCGAGCGGCTACATGAGCGTGCTCGTGCTCGCGCTCTACATCAACAGCACGGCCAGCGAGGCGCTGTATCGCAATCAGCAGGTGCTTTGGCTGCTGTGTCCGCTGCTGCTGTACTGGATCAGCCGCGTCTGGCTGATCGCGCACCGCGGCCAGATGCACGATGACCCGGTCGTTTTCGCGTTGGTCGACCGCGTGAGCCGCGTGATCCTCGCGCTCTGCGCGATCGTCGTCGCCGGAGCAATCTGAGATGCGCGGCGAATCCCGCTCCGGCGAGTCATGGGGCCGCTACCCGCGACCGCACGACCAGCGCCTGCTCGCACTGCGCGACCGCGACGCGCCGCTGCCGGCATTCGACGGCACCGCGCTGCCGCGCGGCAACGGCCGCAGCTACGGCGATTCGTGCCTCAACGACGGCGGCACGCTGCTGTGCGCGCGCGGCCTCGACCGCTTCATCGCCTTCGACGCGGCCACCGGCGTGCTGCGCTGCGAAGCCGGCACGCTGCTCGCGGAAATCCTCGATCTCGTCGTCGCCCAGGGCTGGTTCCTGCCGGTCACGCCGGGCACGAAATTCGTCACCGTCGGCGGCGCGATCGCCAACGACGTGCACGGCAAGAACCATCACGTCGCCGGCTGCTTCAGCGAACACGTGCGCGGCTTCGAACTGCTGCGCAGCGACGGCAGCCGGCGCTGGTGCAGTCCTTCGGAAAATGCCGACTGGTTCGCCGCGACCGTCGCCGGCCTGGGCCTGACCGGCCTGATCACGCAG
>CAMLLF010000565.1 GCA_946480705.1 uncultured Lysobacteraceae bacterium
CCTCGCTGCCGCGGGCAATTACGCGATCACCGGCCGCGTCACGCGCGCCGACGGCCAGACCCCGATCGCCGACGCGGAAGTCGGCCTGTATCGGCCCGGCTGGATCATTCCGGTGCTGATCGTGCGCACCTGGACCGACGCCAACGGCAACTATGCGCTGTCCGGCGACTGCGAGGCCGGCTGCTACGTCAGCGCCTATCGGGCGCCGTATTTCGGGGCGGCGCAGACACTGGCGAGCCCGGGCACGATCACACTGAACTTCGCGCTGCAGAGTCCTGCGACGATCCGTGGCCAGGTGCGTCACGCGAGCGCCGGCGTCACCCCGATCGCCGTGGAGGCCTGCCGCGACATCGGCGGCGGCGACTATGCGGCCTGCGACAGCGCAAGCACCGATGCGAACGGCGACTACGTCGTCGACGGACTGCTGCCGGGCAACTACCGCGTCTGCACGGTCAACGCCGCGGCGCTCACCCTGCGCATGCAGTGCTACGAACAGCAGGACGCGCCGGCGCTCGCCGGCCTGCAGCAGTTCGACGTCGTCGTGCTCGGCGACGGCGAAACGCGCACCGCGGTCGATTTCGATCTCGTGCAGGGCGCGACGATTGCAGGCCAGATCCGCGACGCGCTGACCGGACAGCCGGTCGCCGGCGAGATCGAGGTCTATGACGAGAACGGCGACCTGCTCTCGGTGTTCGCCGCCGACGGCGACTACCGCACCGGCGGCCTCGCGCCCGGCACGTACTACGTGCGCGCAACCACGCAGTTCAACCTTCCGTTCTTCGTGCCGGTCGGCCATCTGCATGGCGGTGGTCCCTGCAATACGGGCTGTGTGATCACGAGCGGCACGGCGATCACGCTCGATCCGGCGCAGGCCGTCACCGGCATCGACTTCCCGATCGCGCCGCTCGCGACCTTGCATGGCGTCGTGCGCGACGCGCAGACGCAGCAGCCGCTCGAAGGCGTGCGTGTCCGCCAGATGCGCCTCATCGGCATCAGCATTCCGTCGAATCTCGAAACCACGACGGCCGCCGACGGCAGCTATGCGTTCTACGCGTCGCCGAATGCGTCGGTCCGCCTGCATGCCGCGGGCACGAACCAGCACGTCGGCGTGGTCTGGCCCGACCTTCCCTGTCCGAGCAGCTGCGATTTCGTCGGCACGAGCTTCGTCGTTCCGGCCGGCGACAGCATCCGCGACTTCAATCTCGTGGTCGGCGGCACGATCGCGGGACAGGTCGTGCAGACCACACCCGACATCACGACGTTCTCGCTGCATTCCGCCGCCGACGGCAGCCGCGTCTGGTCCGAGCAGCTCGACGCCGACGCCGGCACCTATGCGACGCCGCCGATCGCGCCCGGCCAGTATTTTCTCGCGGTCGCGAATTTCGAAGCCTGCCAAGTGTATTCGGGCTTTTTCTGTCCCGGCGGCAACACGGTCACGGCGGGCACGCCGATTACGGTCACGGCCGGCCTGATCGCGAGCGGCATCGATTTCGTGCTCGACGGCGATCAGCTCTTCCGCAGCAATTTCGGGAATTGATGCGGCGACTGTGACGAACGACCGCCCGCGCGGTCGTTCGCCCACGTACAGTCGGCTGCCTTCCCGCCACGGAATTCCACGCCGATGAAGACGCTCGCGGCCGTGCTGCTGTGCTTGTTCGCCGGCGTCGCGCCGGCGCTCGATTTCACGCCGGCGGCGTCCACCGACGACATCGACAATCCGCACAAGGGCTACATGCTCTGGGGCACGACCTGGGCCCAGGGCGGCGCCGACAACCACTACGGCGCGAGCATCTATCACGTCTACGTGCCGTGGCGCGAACTCGAGACCGCCGACCAGGTGTTCGACTGGACCGGCTTCGAACAGCGTCATCTGCAGCCGATACTCGCGGATGATCCCGAGGCCACATTTGTCCTGCGTCCCGTCGCCGACTATCCCGACAGCGTGGGCACGGGGCTTTCGTTCTACTACACCGGCGGCCAGCCCGAGCGCGACTATCCGCTGTTCCTCGAACAGCCGCCGCTGAACATCGCCGGCTTCGACTACGCGAGCTGCGACGGCGACGGCCCGGGCCGCACGCCCGACTGGAACGCGCCCGCGTTCTCGACGCAGGCCGTGCAGCTCGTGCAGGCGCTCGCGCAGCGCTACGACAGCGATCCGCGCATCACGGCGATACAGGTCGGCCTGCTCGGCCTCTGGGGCGAATGGCATCAGAGCGGCTGCGACGCGCACGAACCCGGCGATGCGATCAAAGTCGCCGTGCGCAACGCGTACCAGCAGTCCTTCACGAGCGCGCGGCTGCAGACACGCTACGCGCGCAGTCCCGATGTCGTCGGCGCCGACTTCGGTTTCCACGAAGACTATTTCCCGTCGTTCACGGCGAACTGCATCTACGGCTTTCCGCTCTGCGACGCGAGCGGTGACTGGAATCTCGAATACGGTCTTGCCAACGTCGTGCCGGCCGCACGACAGAACTGGCGCGTGAATCCGCTTTCCGGCGAAAGCCCGACGACGGGCCAGCAGAACACCTGGAGCGCCGACACCGACGACGTGATCACGGTGCTGCGCAACTATCACTTCAGCTTCCTCGGCCCTGCGGGCAAGCACGAGCAGCCCGGCTTCGCGGCGCCGCTCGCGCGCATCAAGCGCACGCTCGGCTATGACTTGAGCATCGTGCGTTTCGCGCTCGGCGATCCCATCGCGCAAGGCGCATCGCTGCCGTGGCGGCTCGAACTCGCCAATCGCGGCAGCGCGCCGGTGTATCACGGCACGCAGACGCGCCTCGAACTGCTCGATGCGGGCAACGTGGTGCGCGCGACGACGACGCTCGCCGTGGACCTCGACACCGCCGAACCCGGCGCGACGTCGATCTGGCGCGGCCGGCTGCAGTGGAACGGTCTCGCGGCCGGCAGCTACACGCTGCGGCTCGTCGTCGCCGACGCCGTCGCCGGACGCCCCGGCATCATCGTGCAGAACACGCCGCGCGATGCGGGCGCCGGCGGCGTGCGCCTCGGCAGCCTCACGCTCGCCGCGGGCACCGGCGACCGCATCTTCGCCGACACGTTCAGTCCGTTCTGAACGCCGCCGGCCTCAGGCCGGCAGCACGCGGCAGATGTAGCCCTTGAGGTAATCGGTCTCGGCGATCGCCGGATGCACCGGATGATCGGGCGCCTGCTGCAGCTGCTCGAGCACCTGCGCCTGCCGGTCGAGATGCCGCGCGGCCTGCTGCACGCTGTCGAGCAGCGCCGCGCGCGGCATGTGGTAGGAGCACGAACAGGTCACGAGGATGCCGTCGCGCGTGAGCACCTGCATGCCCATCTCGTTGAGCCGGCGATACGCGATCCGGCCTTCGGCGAAATCCTTCTTGCGCTTGACGAAGGCCGGCGGGTCGAGGATCACGACGTCGAAGCGCTCGCGCAGTTCGCGCAGCCGCTTGAGTTCGTCGAACGCATCGGCCTTGACCGCGCGCACGCGGTCGCTGACGGTGTAGTTCTCGGCGCGCGACTGTTCCT
>CAMLLF010000566.1 GCA_946480705.1 uncultured Lysobacteraceae bacterium
CAGTCTTGGCAACATGGAGATCCCCGGGGAATGGCTGCAAACGCGCCCAACGCTGCGGCAGCAGCATAGAGCTAACGACCTAATCGGAACCGCGTGCGTGATGCGGCTCGCCGGATCGCCTGCGAGCCGACGAGCGGCTCAAATTCACGGCAGCGGTGGTCGCCGCCGGCTGAGCCGGTCGTGCTTCCGGAGGCGGCGCCGGCCGGCGCGCGCACCCCTGTGCGCACGCTTCCCGGCGCGATGGCGACACGGCACAATGCGCTCCCCCTGACCAGTCCGAGTTCCCATGACGCGTCGCATCGTCGCCCGCCGTTCTCCCATCCATGGCAACGGCGTGTTCGCCGCGGTCGACATTCCGGCCGGCACGACGCTGATCGAGTACCGTGGGAAACTGCTGACGCATGCGCAGGCGGACAAGCGCTATCCCGGCAACGCCGACAGCGGCCACACGTTCCTGTTCACGCTCAACGACCGCTACGTCATCGACGCGAACGAGGGCGGCAACATCGCGCGCTGGATCAATCACAGCTGCGAGCCGAACTGCCAGTCGAGCCTCGAGGAGGACGCCGACGGCGACAAGCGCAAGGACCGCGTGACGATCGAGACGCTGCGCGCCGTGCGTGCCGGCGAAGAGCTCTGCTACGACTACGGAATCACGCTCGAGGAACGGCACACGCCGCGGCTCAAGGCGATCTGGGCCTGCCGCTGCGGATCGCCGCGCTGCACGGGCACCATGCTCAAACCCAAGCGCAAGCCTTCCGCCGGCGCCTGAACGGCGCGGCGCGACAGGACGTCGCGCGGAAATCCGCTTGGGCTTGGTGGCGGCGCAATAGTCGGTACTATTGGGCGCGTGACGGTGCTGTGCGGTGCCGGCTGCGCACCGCGTGAACGAATTCGTGAAGCAGCCGCCGGGGGCGGGCGATGCGCATAGACAAGAATCTCGTGGTGATCGGCCTCAGCGACGACGACACGGCGCACCTGCGCCTGCTCATGCGCAAGGCCGGCGAGCAGCTCAAGCAGCGCTGGCGCTGGGGCACCGAGGAAGGCGCCGATCTCGTGGTCGTCGACACCGGCGCGTTCGCCGGGCAGATGGCGCGCACGCGCGCCCTCGCCGCGGGCATGCGCGTGGCGGTCGTCACCGACGAAGCGGCCGAGTCGCCGCCGGAACTTCGCCTGCATCGTCCGCTGAAACTGCCGAACGTCGTCGACGTGCTGAATCAGGCCGGCGGCGGCTTCGACCTCGTGCCGAAGCTCGATGTCGGCACCGACGACCTCTACCTCGAGTTTGCACAGACGCCGTCGAGCAAGCTCGATCCTCCCGATTCGCTCGCGCGCCTGTTCGGCGACGCCGACGACGAGGCCGCGGCGCTCGGACTTCCGGCGGACGACAAGCCGCTCGATCCGGACAGTCTGTTCAAGCGCGACGAGCAGGCGCACAAGCCGCGCTACTCCGTGCCGCTGACGCTCGACGAGGACACGCGCGTCGAACGCACCGACGGCCCGACGCCGCGCAGCGAAGCGCGCGCGTTCGAAGTCAGCGAAGGGCTGTCCCGCCAGGGCACCGCACCCGGGCCCAACACGCTTCCGCCGGTCAAGCGCGGGATGGTCGTCGACACGAGCCGCCACGCGCTGCGCGACTATCTCGACGGACGCCTGCTCGCCGGACCGGCGCAGATCCGTCTCGACGGCGCGGTGGCGCTGACGCTCGATCCGAAGCACCGCATGTTCCACAGCGACGGCGGTCTGGCACAGCTCGAAGCCTACGTGCGCGAGCCGCTCGCCGTATCCGACTGGCGCCGGCTCACCACCGCCGAGATCAACCAGATCCGCGAGACCCAGCCGGCCCAGCCGTATCAGCATCTGACCTGGCTCGAGACGCTCGTGACCTCGGGCGGGCGGCTCGCCTCGCAGCTCGATCCCGGCGGCACCTACAGGCTCAAGCACTGGATCGAACTCGATCGCGACGTGCGCCACCACCAGCGCATCGCCCGCGCGATGCTGCAGCCGGCGCGGCTCAACGAAATCGCCGCGGCAGCCAACGTGCCGATGGCCGACGTCTTCGACGTCGTCAACGCGTACCACGCGATCGGTCTCGTCGAATGGGAAACGCGCGCGTCGCTGCGTGCGCCGGTCAAGGACGAGCGTGAACAGAGCGGCGGATTGTTCTCGCGCCTGAAGCGGCCGTTCGGCAAATCCTGATCGCTGCCATGGCGCGCTCGACGATCGTTGCGGGTCTGCGCCTCGGCCTCGCGTGCGCCGCCATTTCAGCCGCAGGCATTGCCGGCAGCGTCGCGCCGTCGGCGGACTCGGACGGCGTGGAACCCGAAACGATCGCGAAAGTCGCAGTTCCCGAAGTCGGCGCCATGTTCACGACCGGCGCATTGCCTGCCGATATCGGCGCCCGTCATTGCGAGCCTCTTTCGGCGCGCCGGTAGCAATCTGCGATCAATGCTGCGGCGTTACGACGACTTCGCACTTCACCGAGTTCGCGATGAAGCAGTTCGCATGCGCGCGCTCATGCAGCTGATCGAGTTCCTGCGCCGTCGGCTGCTTGTCGCCGGAGAACGTCGTGCGCGGAGTGAGCTGCGCGCGGGTTACGGCGAACTTGCCGTCGGCATTCTTGTCGAGCGTCGCGACGGCGTCGTCGTGGTAGCTGTCGAGCTGGTAGCCGCGGTTAGCGCAAAGCGCCAGGAAGGTCAGCATATGGCAGGACGACAATGCGCCGAGCAGCAGTTCCTCGGGATCCGTGGCATCGCCCAGGCCGCCGTAGCCGGGCGCTGCGGAGTTGACGAGGGACTGGCCGCGCTCGAAGCGCAGCTGATGCTCGCGCACGTAGTTGCCGCGCTCGAACGCGCCGCCGTCGCGCAGCCAGGTAACGGAGGTGTGATGCTCGGACATGGACGTTCCCGTCGAATCGGCGATGCGCCGCGGAATGCGCATGATCGCCGCGCGCGCGGTTTCGCGAAAGCGCTCGCGCACTCCGGTGTCGCCGCATGAAGCGCGTCGTCGCGCGTCCGCGTCGAAGCGGACCGGCAGATTCCGGCGACGTGCGCCACGGCGTCGCGCGCGCCATCTCCAAACGCGGCTACTGTTCGCGCACGCAGGCGGCCGAACTCGTGCGCGCCGGACGCGTGCAGGTGAACGGGCGGATCGTGCGCGATCCGGAAACGCCGACGCGTGCGGACGATCGCATCCGCATCGACGGGCAGGATCTCGCCGCCGCGCAGACCGTCTGGATCATGCTCAACAAGCCGCGCGGCGTCGTGACGACGGCCAGCGACGAGCGCGGTCGCGACACGGTCTACGCGCTGATCGACGATCCCGCGCTGCCGTGGCTCGCGCCGGTCGGCCGGCTCGACAAGGCCAGCGAAGGGCTGCTGCTGTTCACGAACGACAGCACCGCGGCCGCCGCGCTGATCGCGCCGGAAAGCCACGTCGACAAGACGTATCACGTGCAGGTCGACCGCGTGCCGGATGCGGCGCTGCTCGCCGCGCTGAC
>CAMLLF010000567.1 GCA_946480705.1 uncultured Lysobacteraceae bacterium
TGCAACGGCGCTCTACCGTCATGCGGCGCGTTGCCGCACTTGCAGTGCTGTGCGTCGCGACGGCCGTCGGCGGCAGCGAAACCAACCCGTTCGCGCATACGCGTTCCGAGGGATTCGTCGACGCGGTCAACAAGAAATGGATCGATTGCGTCCCGGCGACGAAAGACGTCAAGGAGCGCCGCACCGTTGTTTCCCGGCGCTACGTGCGTGTCGGATTCGATGAGTGCGAATGGAGTTCGGCAGTCGACCTGCGTGACTTGCGGAAGTCAGCCACGATCTACCGCTCGGGCGTCGACGTGACCTGCCTGCTCGAGGAGTGGGAAATTTCAGAGCCGGCCGCGATCGACCGCAACGATTTCGTCGTCCGACTCTCGGCACGCGGCCTGAAGTCGGCCGTTGTCGACAAGGACGCCGACGAAACCATTGCCGGCGAAGTCTTTCGCCATCAGGCGATATCCGGAACGCCGGCCTCCGGGTTTCTAGAGGCGGCGAAGCCGCGGCAGCGGGTACTGGTCTGGCTATGGTCGAAGGAGCGGCGCCGGGCCGCGCTGAGCTGCGCCGGGCCGACCGCTGCGGTCGACATCGACAGGGCTGCGATTCGCGAGCTGGCGAATTCGTTGCGGGTGGGCGCCGACGCGGCGCCGCGACAGCGGCGATGAGGCGTGTGCGCGAAACGCTCGACGGCGGTTGCGCCATTCGGTCCGGACTTGCCGCGTCGGAACGAGGCAATCGTTCCGCCCGCGCGCGTTCGCGCTGCGTGCTTTCGGAACTCTGATGGCCAGCGACTCGCCCGACTTCGACGATGTCATCGAGATCCCGTATTCGCGCGTGAAGCTGACGCTGCTTACGCTCGTGTGCCTGAGTCTCGCCGGCCTTCTCGGGTTCTGGGCCTATGTCCTGTTCGCGAGCGGCAGCCCGATGCTGTACCTGATCGGCATCGGCCCCGCACTGTTCCTGCTCGGCCTGCTGCCGGCATCAGTGCGGTTGATCCGCGCGTGGCTGCACGACGGTCCCGTCGTCACGATGGACGCCGACGGCATCCGTGACACGCGCCAGCCCGACGATTTCATCGAGTGGAACGACGTCGCCGAGATCGAACTCGGTATCGGCTCGGCGTCGTGTCGCCTGTGCTTCACGTTTCGCGAGGTGGTGCGCGAGCGCGGCGGTCTGCCTGTGGTGCGCAAGGCATTCCGGCTGCTCATGAACCATAGCGACTGGAGTATCGACCTGCGGCTGCTCGGAGGCGGCCGTCTGCGCATCTGGCAGGCGGCCAAGCAGATGCGCCAGCTCGGCATCCGGCAGCGGGTGCGGCGCAGCCAGCAAGCGCTCGCGCGCGTCGAGCGTCCGACGGCGGCGGGCGAGCATCGCCTCGACTACTAGCGGCTCGGCCGTGGTTGGTGCTGCGGCGCTCAGCGTCGCCGTGATCCTGCGGTGCGCCGGATGGCGATACGTGTAGCGGAGCGTCGGCACGGCGCCGACATGACGAGGAAGAAAATGCGCACGGCGATCGGAATCATCGCGTTGCTGTCATTGATCGGCGTGCTCTGGAGCGGGATCGCGGCCCATCTGCGTGCCGCGGACTATTTCCCGGCGCTGATCCTGCGCCATCCGGCCTTGGCCCATGCGTTTCCCGCACCGGGTAGGAATACGACCTACGGCCCGATCTGGCCTAGCTACATGCGCTTTCTGAAAGAGAAACGACATCTGGAGCTGCCCGACCCGGATCTGCGCGCGCAGGGCACTTCCGTGCTCAACCTGCTCTACATTCACGCGACGAGCTTTGCGGCATTTGTCGTCTTCGTGCTCTGGTGGCGCTTCGGTTTCGGCTGACACCGCGGGCGGGTCGAGACGCGTCGTCTGCATCAGCCGGCCCCGCTCGCAGCGCCGCTTGCGCCTGCGCGGCAATCCGACTACAAAAAGCGGGTGGGACGCGAGTCCGCTCGTCCGAGCGCGTTGCGCAGGCGCAAGGGCCGCCTGCAGGTTCCGTCCCGACCCTTTATCGCCGATGGCTGCGCCTCTCGTCCGACGTTCGCTTCGGCCGACGCGCGGCGTCGCGATTCCCTCCCAGGCGCCCCCAGGAGAACGAATGAGCCGTAAAGACCATGCCGACATTGCTCCGGGACGCCTGTCGTCCGAGCAGCTCGCGCGCAATTTCGACGATGTCGCGCCGCCGCTCGATCGACAGAGCGCGCTGATCGCGGCGCAGCGCTGCTACTACTGCTACGACGCGCCGTGTATCCAAGCGTGCCCGACCGGCATCGACATTCCGAGCTTCATCCGCCGCATCACGACCGACAACCTGCGCGGTGCGGCGACCGACATCCTCGGCGCCAATGTGCTCGGCGGCATGTGCGCGCGGGTCTGCCCGACCGAGATCCTCTGCGAAGGCAGCTGCGTGCGGAACACCGCCGAATCGCAGCCCGTGCAGATCGGCGCGTTGCAGCGCTACGCGACAGACTGGGTGTTCGAGACGAACACGCCGCTGTTCGAGCGTGCCCCGGCCAGCGGCAAGCGCGCCGCGGTCGTCGGCGCGGGGCCGGCCGGGCTGTCCTGCGCCCACGCGCTCGCGCGCGCCGGCCATGACGTGACGGTCTTCGACGCGAAGCCCAAGCCCGGCGGGCTCAACGAATACGGCATCGCCGAATACAAGGTGCTCGAATTCGCGGCGCGCGAGATCGAGTGGCTGCTGTCGGTCGGCGGCATCGCCTGGGAAGGCAATCGCGCGCTCGGCGAGAACCTGCATCTGGCCGATCTTCGTCGCGACTACGACGCGGTCTTCCTGGGTCTCGGTCTTTCCGGCGTCAACGCGCTCGGCATCGAAGGGGAAGCGCTGGCCGGCGTGCGCAACGCGGTCGATTTCATCGCCGATCTGCGCCAGTGCGACGATTTCACACAGCTGCCGGTCGGCCGCCGTGTCGTCGTGATCGGCGGCGGCAACACGGCGATCGATGCGGCGATACAAAGCAAGAAACTCGGCGCCGAGTCGGTGACCATGGTCTATCGCCGCGGCAGCGCGAGCATGAGCGCGACCTGGGCCGAGCAGGAGTTCGCGAAGACCCAGGGCGTCACCGTGATCGAATGGGCGCAGCCGCGCCGCATTCTCGGCGACGGCGCGGTCAGCGCGATCGAATTCGAATACACGCAGCTCGACGAGGCCGGCCGCCTCGCCGGCAGCGGCGACTACCTGATGCTCGCGGCCGACACCGTGCTCAAGGCGATCGGCCAGTCCCTGCTCGCGCCGCGCGCGAACGGCGACGGCAGCGCCGTGATCGAGACCCGGAACGGCCGCATCGTCGTCAACGCGGAATTCGAGACCTCGGTGCGCGGCGTCTGGGCCGGCGGCGACTGCGTCGGCAGCAAGGTCGATCTGACCGTGCAGGCCGTCGAGGACGGCAAGCGTGCGGCGCGTGCGATCCATGCCCGCCTCGGCGGCAACGGCAAGGCGGAGAACTGAGATGGCGGACCTGCGCAACAACTT
>CAMLLF010000568.1 GCA_946480705.1 uncultured Lysobacteraceae bacterium
GCCGCCGGAAACCGGCACTCTGCTGCCAGGACTTCTTCAAGTCTTCCAGCGGGCGGAAAAGGCCGCACAGTCTAGTGTCCGCCCCCCGCGACCGCAAGGTAAGGCCGCGTTAAAAAAGCATTTTTGGGTTTGGCCCGACGGCCGCGCAGGCAGTCCGGACAGCCCTGGGGTTATGCGCTTTGGTGCACTGCAGCGCCGTGCTAAGTTCGGTCGCTCCACGACTCGCCCGATTCGCCATGTCACTCGATCACGCCGCGGTTCGCCATATCGCCCGCCTGGCCCGGCTCGCTGTCGCCGACGACCAGCTCGAAAGCCTGCGTTCGGACCTCGAACGCGTGCTGCACCTGTTCGACGACCTGGCCGCGGCGAACGTGAATCACCTGGCGCCGCTGGCGCATCCGCACGACCAGGCGCTGACCCTGCGCGACGACGTCGTCAGCGACGGCGACCGCAGCGAACAGCTGCTCGCACTCGCCGCCGCGTCTCAGGGCGGCTACTACCTCGTGCCGAAGGTGATCGAATGAAGCCCATGTCGATCTATGCGCTGTCCGCCGAACTGTATTTGCGCCGGGTTTCCGCCGCAGAACTCGCCGAACAGGCGCTGCAGCGCGCCGGCAGCGCCGCCGCGCTGAACAGCTTCATCCGCATCGATGCGGATGCGGCGCGGAAGGAGGCCCGCGCCGTCGACGAGAACCGCGCGACCGGCCGCGACCTGCATCAGCTGGCCGGAATCCCGTTTGCGCACAAGGATATTTTCTGTACCAAGGGAACACCGACCACCTGCGGCTCGCGCATGCTGCAGGACTTCGTTCCGCCGTACGACGCGCACGTCGTCGAGCAGCTCGCGCGCGCCGGCGCGGTCAGCATCGGCAAGACCAACATGGACGAATTCGCGATGGGTTCGTCCAACGAGAACAGCGCGTTCGGCGCGGCAAGGAATCCCTGGGATCCGACGCGCGTGCCGGGCGGCTCGTCGGGCGGCTCGGCCGCCGCCGTCGCCGCCGGCATCGTGCAGTACGCGACCGGCACCGACACCGGCGGCTCGATCCGCCAGCCGGCCGCGTTCTGCGGCATCACCGGACTCAAGCCGACCTACGGCCGCGTCTCGCGCTACGGCATGATCGCCTACGCATCCAGTCTCGACTGCGCCGGCGTGCTCGCGCGCTCGGCTGCCGACTGCGCGATCGTGTTCGACCAGATGGCAGGTGCCGACGCGCGCGACGCGACGAGCGTCGCGCGTCCGTACGAACGCACTGCAGGCACTCTCTCGCAATCGCTCGACGGATTGCGCATCGGTGTCGCGCGCGACTACTTCGGCAGCGGCGTGCAGCCCGACGTGGCCGCGCGCGTGCATGACGCGCTGCGCGAACTCGAACGCCACGGCGCGACGCTGGTCGACATCAGCCTGCCGAGCGCGCATCACGCGATCGCCGCGTACTACGTGATCGCGCCGGCCGAAGCGTCGAGCAATCTCGCGCGCTACGACGGCGTGCGCTACGGCCATCGCACGACGCAGGCGCGCTCGCTCGACGAGCTGTACAGCCAGAGCCGCGCCGAAGGTTTCGGCGCCGAAGTGCAGCGGCGCATTCTCGTCGGCACCTACGCGCTGTCGGCCGGCTACTACGACGCCTACTACCTGCGCGCGCAGAAAGTGCGCCGGCTGATCGCCGACGACTTCGCCGCTGCTTTCAGCACGGTGGATCTGATTGCCGGACCGACCGCGCCGACGACCGCGTTCAAGCTCGGCGAAAAATCCGGCGACGCGCTCGCGATGTATGCCGCCGACGTCAACACCGTCGCGGTGAATCTCGCGGGCCTGCCGGCGATTTCGGTGCCGGCCGGCTTCGCCGCCGACGGCCTGCCGGTCGGCCTGCAGCTGATCGGCCCGGCCTTTGCCGAAGCCCGCCTGCTCAGTGCCGCGCACCAGCTGCAGCAGACCACCGACTGGCATCTCCAGGTTCCCGCCGCATGAACGCCGTGATGAAGACCGCCGCTCAATCCTGGCAGGCCGTGATCGGCCTCGAAATCCACGCCCAGCTCAGCACCGCGAGCAAGCTGTTCTCCGGCGCCTCGACCGCCTATGGCGCCGAGCCGAATACGCAGGCCTCGCTCGTCGACTGCGCCCTGCCCGGCACGCTGCCCGTGCCCAATCGCGAAGCCGTGCGCAAGGCGATCCAGTTCGGCCTCGCGATCGACGCGACGATCGCGCGCCGGTCCGTGTTCGCGCGCAAGAATTACTTTTATCCCGATTTGCCCAAAGGCTACCAGATCAGCCAGTACGAGCTGCCGGTCGTCGGCGAGGGCCGGCTGCGCGTGCGCGTCGACGACGGCCGCGTCATCGAGGTGCTGATCCAGCGCGCGCATCTCGAAGAAGACGCCGGCAAGTCCGTGCACGACGCGTTCCACGCGGAAACCGGCGTCGATCTCAACCGCGCCGGCACGCCGCTGCTCGAGATCGTCTCCGCACCGGTCATGCATTCCGCCGCCGAGGCCGTCGCCTACATGCGCACCGTGCACACGCTCGTGCGCTGGCTCGGCATCTGCGACGGCAACATGCAGGAAGGCTCGTTCCGCTGCGACTGCAACGTATCGGTGCGGCGCAGCGGCACCGAGAAGCTCGGCACACGCACCGAGATCAAGAACGTCAACTCGTTCCGCTTCGTCGAAAAGGCGATCGAATACGAGATCGAGCGCCAGATCCGCGCACTCGAGAACGGCGAAACCATCGTGCAGGAGACGCGGCTCTACGATCCGACGCGCCACCAGACGCGCACCATGCGCAGCAAGGAATCGGCCGACGACTACCGCTACTTCCCCGACCCCGACCTGCCGCCGCTGACGATCGCCGAGTCCGACATCGAACGCGAACGCGCCGCGCTGCCGGAACTGCCGCAGGCGCGCCGCACGCGCTACGTCGAGGCACTCGGCCTGCCCGACGCCGACGCCGACCAGCTCTGCGCCGACCGAGCGACTGCCGACTATTTCGAAGCCGTGCTCGCCGCCGTGCCGGGCCAGGCCAAGCTCTGCGCGAACTGGGTGCTCGGCGAACTCGCCGCGCGCCTCAACGAAGCCCAGATCGACATCACCGCCGCGCCGGTCGGCGCCGACGCGCTCGCGCCGCTGCTCGCGCGCCTGCGCGACGGCAGCATCTCGGGCAAGATCGCCAAGGACGTCTTCGCCGCCATGTGGAACGGCGAATGCAGCGCCGACGCGATCATCGACGCACGCGGCCTCAAGCAGATCTCCGACACCGGCGCCCTCGCCGCCGCGATCGACGCCGTGCTCGCCGAATACCCGAGCCAAGTCGCCGACTACCGCGGGGGCAACGACAAGCTGCTGCAGTTCTTCGTCGGCCAGACCATGAAGCGCACGAAGGGCCAGGCGAATCCGCAGCAGCTCAATGAGCTGTTGAAGCAGAAACTCGCAAGCTGAAGCCGCGTAGGGCGCAATAACCGAAGGGCATTGCGCCGTAT
>CAMLLF010000569.1 GCA_946480705.1 uncultured Lysobacteraceae bacterium
AGTTCAGGCCCGACCGCAGCCAGCGCCGCTGCCTGACGCGCAACGCCGACCTCGAATTGCATATCGAACCGGCGCGCTATACCGAGGAATACTTCGAGCTGTACCAGCGCTATCTGCTCGGCCGCCATCGCGGCGGCGGCATGGACGCGCCGCAGCAGGAGGATTTCGCGCGCTTCCTCTACACCGAATGGAGCCCGACGCGGTTTCTCGAGATCCGCCGCAACGGCCGCCTGCTCGGCGTCGCCGTCACCGACGCCTGTACGCCGGGGTTGTCGGCGGTGTATACCTTTTATGATCCGGCCGAGACCGCGCGCGGCCTCGGCACGTTCGCGATCCTGTCCCAGCTCGCCTGGGCTGCGCGCGAACGCCTGCCGCACGTCTATCTGGGCTACTGGATCGCAGGGCATCCGAAGATGGACTACAAGCGGCGCTTCCGACCGCTCGAACTGATGGTCCACGGCACCTGGAGCGCGTTCGAGCCCGACGGACACTGAAACCTGTTCGCACGCAGTGGCGTGCGTCGTTCTGCTGGTGGCCTTCCACCGAACCGGAGTCCCTATGTCGCGCTCGTCCTTCCTGCTGCTGACCCTTCTGCTCGCCGCCGCCGGCAGCACCCACGCGCAAACGTCTGCCAAGGACGCCGCCGTAACCTGCAAAGGGCCGTTCAAGGCCCTGCTTGAAGCCAGCGCAGCCGAAAAGCGCGGCGTCATGCTGTACTTCAACGGCCAGACCCTGGCGGGCGTCGTCACCGCCTGTCACGACGACGGCCGCATCGAACTGAAGAGCCAGCAGTACAGCCGCGTGATCGTGCTCGCCGACCGCGTCGACGGCGCGGCGATGTAAAAGACACCGGTAGGCTGCGGTGAGCGCAGCGAACCGCAACATCGGCATGCATCACGTCGCCGCCATGGCGATCGGTGCGATGCCCCCGCGCAACGCCGCGAACCGCGCCGTGCGGTTCGCCGCGCTCGCCGCAATCGACGTCCATCTATTCGTCAATTTCCGTTCGTGTGCTGCGCGAACCCGATGCCATGCTCGCTGTGCACCGACATCACCAGGCGCACCATGCCGTGCGGAATCATGATCTCGAGTTCGCTCGGCATGCCGCGCGCATCCTTGCCGACGAGGGTCATGCCGAACAGCGGTCCCGAGGTGTCGACTTCCGCGCAGACGATATGCGGGCCGCCGGGACCGTCGAGCAGATAGGGCTTCATCGGTTCGCCGAGCGCTTCGATCGCTTGCGGAAACAGGAAGACGGCGTATTGCGTGTCGCTCACGGGCGCGCTCCGGCGGGGTCGGTGGCATAGGGATACAGTTCGTCGAGCCGGCGCGACAGGCCGTCGTCGCCGACGACGCGCGCGTGCCAGCGGCGCAGTTCGCGCGGCTCGCGCACGCCGCAGGCATGCGCGATGACGCCGACTTCGTACATCAGATTGCGGGCGTAGTGCGCGACGCGCTCGGCCTTGTCGGTGACGACGAGGCCGCGCTGCAGGCGCGGATCGTGCGTCGTCACGCCGGTCGGACAGGTGTTGCGGTTGCACTGCAGCGCCTGGATGCAGCCGAGCGCGAACATGAAGCCGCGCGCCGAGTTCACGAAATCCGCCCCCATCGCGAGCGCCCAGGCGACCTCGTAAGGCGTGATGCACTTGCCCGAACAGACCACGCGGATGCGCTCGCGCAGGCCTGCGCGCGTCAGCGTGTCGACGAGCAGCGGCAGCGCTTCGCGCAGCGGCAGTCCGACGCCGTCCATCAGCGACTGCGGCGCAGCGCCGGTGCCGCCTTCCGAGCCGTCGACGACGATGAAGTCCGGTGCGCTCGCGACACCGCGGCGATGCACCTCGACGCAGAGGTCGGCGATCCAGGCCACGTCGCCGAGCGGCGCCTTGAAGCCGGTCGGCTTGCCGGTGACGTCGCGGATATGGCCGATGACGTCGAGCAGATCGGCGACGCAGTCGATCTCCGGATGCCGGTTCGGGCTGATCGAATCGGCGCCTGCCGGAATGCCGCGGATCGCGGCGATTTCCGGCGTGACCTTGGCGCCGGGCAGCACGCCGCCCTTGCCGGGCTTTGCGCCCTGGCCGAGCTTGAGGTTGAACATCTTCACTTGTGGATGCGCGGCGATCGCGCGCAGCCGGTCGTGGGCGAAGCCCTTGGGCGCGCGCACCTGGTGGACCACCAACCCCGCCTCGCGCACCGCGCGCTCGAGCCGCGCTCGGACCTCGTCGAGCCGGTCGTCGTCGAGCCGCCCCTCGGCGTCGCGCACGCCGTACTTCGCCGTGCCGATCTCGAACACGAGCGCGCAGCCGCCTTCGAGATGATACGGCGACAGGCCGCCTTCGCCAGTGTCGACCCAGATGCCGGCGCCGAACGCGCCGCGCGTCAGCGCGCGCACGGCCGGCGCCGAGATCGCACCGAAGCTCATCGCCGATACGTTGAAGAACGCCGCGTGCGCATACGGCTCGCGCGCATGCGGGCCGATCACGAGCGGCTGCGGCGCGACCGCGTCCTCGTCGAGCGTCGGGAACGCCGTGTTGACGAAGAACACCGTGCCTTCGGGACGCAGGTCGCGCGTCGAACCGAAGGCGCGCGTGTTGTCGATGTTCTTGGCCGCGCGATAGACCCAGGTGCGCTGCGCGCGGTTGAACGGCAGCTCCTCGCGATCCATCGCGAAGAAATACTGGCGGAAAAATTCGCCGAGGTGCTCGAACCAGTAGCGGAACCGGCCGATCACCGGATAGTTGCGCAGCACCGCGCTGCGCGTCTGGTTGCGGTCGACGACGAAGAACACGAGCGTCGCGAGCACGAGCGAACCGACCACGACGAGAAACAGCGCAGCCATCAGCTCGATCGTGCCGATCACCCAGCCGGCCAGCGTGGTTTGCATGCGCGCCTGCTCCGCGAGTCGAGGGGTGGATAGTAACCAGAGGGAAGTGTCCAGGAGCTAGCGAAAGCGTGCAGCGGCCTTCTCCATTTCCTGTCTACTCTTCTCTATTTCCTACATTCACGCTGATCTTCGCCGCTGCCATGCGCGCCTTCGCGCGCGCCGCATCGACGTCGTCCGCGCGCGCGAGCGTCACGGCCATGCGGCGACGCCCGCGTACCTCGGGCTTGCCGAAGATCCGCAGCATCGTGTCGGGCTCGGCCAGGGCGTCGGCGATGCCGTGATAGGTCGGGGCTGCGCCGTCGCCGTCGACGAGCACGGCGCACGAGGCCGACGGACCGAACTGGCGGATCTGCGGCACCGGCAGGCCGAGGATCGCGCGCACGTGCAGCGCGAACTGCGGCAGATCCTGCGCGATCAGCGTGACCAGGCCGGTATCGTGCGGGCGCGGGCTGACTTCGGAAAAGATCACTTCGTCGCCGCGCACGAACAGCTCGACGCCGAACACGCCGTGGCCGCCGAGGTTGTCGGTGACCGCGCGCGCGATCGCTTCGGCGCGCTGCAGCGCGAGCGATGACATCGGTTGCGGCT
>CAMLLF010000570.1 GCA_946480705.1 uncultured Lysobacteraceae bacterium
GCGACGGTAGTGCCGGAAAGGCCGAGCGCCACGCCGAACTGGTCGCCCTGGGCGAAGTCCACGGCGGTGATGTGCGAGGTTTGCGTCCATGTGCCGGTGCTTCGGGAGAACGCGTAGATCGCGCCGCGATCGAGATCGACGCCCGACAGCGCACCGGATAGCGGTGCGCCGACCAGCGCGGTGTCCCCGTCGAGCGCGACGGCAACGCCGAACATGTCGCCGGCGGCACCGTCGGTGGCGACGAGCTTGGCTTCCTGCGTCCACGCCGAGCCGTTGCGCACGAAGGCGTAGGCCGCGCCCTGGTCGGACGCTGCACCGACGTTCGCGCCGCGCGAGCCGATCAAAGCGCGGTCGCCGTCCAGCGCCACCGAGATGCCGAACTCGTCGGAGAAGCCGGCGTCGTCGGCCGCGAGCTTCGCCTGCTCGCTCCATGCGCTGCCGCTGCGCACGAACACGTAGGCCGCGCCGGCGAACGTCGTGCCGTTGCCTTCGGCCTGGTGCGCACCGGCGACGATGGTGTTGCCGTCGATCGACACCGCGCTGCCGAGGTTGTGGAACGCCGCGCCGTCGCTCGCGACGAGCTTGGCCTGCTGCGTCCATGTCGCGCCGCTGCGCACGAACACGTATACGGCGCCCTGCACGTTCTCGCCGCCGATGAACGTGCTCGGCGCGCCTACGGCGATGGTATCGCCCGACAGCGCAACGGCAATGCCGAAGTCGCTGAAGCCTTCGCCGTCGCTCGCGCTGAACTTGGCGGTCTGCGTCCACGTCGTTCCGCTGCGCGTGTAGACGTACGCGGCACCGGTGGCATTCTGCACGCCATCGGCGTTCGAGGCGCCGACGACGATGGTGTCGCCGGCGATTGCGACGGCGCGACCATAGTTGGTGAACGCTTCCGGGTCGGCCGCGATGAGCCGCGCCTGACGCACCCAGCCGTCGCCGCTGCGCACGTAGACGTAGGCAGCACCGTAGCCGTCGTTGCTGTCGACGCGGGCGAGCGTCGAGGTGACGACGGCCGTGTCGCCGTCCACCGCGACCGCGCTGCCCCAGCCTTCCCACGCGTTGCCGTCGATGGCGAACGGCACCTGCGCCGGCGCGACGGCGTAGGCCGGCAGCGCCGCGAAAGCCGCCGCCGACAGCAGTGACGTCATCCAACCCCGTACCCGCGACAGGCGTCGCGACCGCTTTTCTTCTACTGCAATGCTCACAGCTCCTCCTGCATGACGATGGGCTCGACCCGAGTCGAGCGTGGCGAATCACCGGATGCGCTCGTCGCCGTCCGGTCATCGCGTCGTAACGCGCAGGAAACGGAAAATTCTGGTCACGCCCGCGCGCATCGCGCGTGCGTGGCGTAGCATCGGCCGTTCGTCGATGAGGAAAGGGCCATGCACGAGGCCGCGACACGCGATGCCGACGCCGCGCGCTATCGCCGCGCCGGCGCGCTCGTGCACGCGCTGCTCGACCTGCCGCCGGAGCAGCGCGACGACGCCCTGATCGAGGCCTGCGCCGGCGACGACGCGCTGCGCGACGAAGCGCGCTGGCTGCTCGCCGCGGCCGAGGACGGCGAAGCCGACGCGCTGCCGCCGGCGCCGATCCTCTCCGCCTACGACCTGCACCTCGCCGCGCCGACGCCGCGCGACTACCGCGTGCTCGAGGCCATCGGCGAAGGCGGCATGGGCGTGGTGTATCTCGCCGAACGCGTGGACGGCGACCTGCACCAACGCGTCGCGCTCAAACTGCTGCCCTTCGCCGCGCCGGCCGACAGCCATCAGCACCGCCGCTTCGCAACCGAGCGGCGCATTCTCTCGGCGCTCGCGCATCCAAACATCGCGCGCCTGCTGGACGGCGGCGTCACGGTGGAGGGCTTACCCTTCCTCGCGATGGAATACGTCGACGGCGAACGCATCGACGCCTGGTGCGATCGTCATGCGTTGACCCTGCGCCAACGCGTGACCCTGTTCCTCAAGGTGTGCGGCGCGGTCGACTACGCGCACCAGCAACTCGTGATCCATCGCGACATCAAGCCGTCGAACATTCTCGTCGGCGCCGACGGCGAGCCGAAGCTGCTCGACTTCGGCATCGCGCGCCTGCTCGACGACGACGTCGAGCACACGCAGACCGACCTGCGCGCACTCACGCTCGCCTATGCGAGCCCGGAGCAGATCGAAGGTGCGCCGCTCGGCACGGCGAGCGACGTCTATTCGCTCGGCATGGTGCTGTACGAGCTCGTCGCGGGCGCTCGGCCGTTCGCTGTCGGCGAATCGACGCACCGGCTCTCGCGCGCCATTCTCTCCGGCGACATGCCGGCGCCGAGCCGCCTCGCGCGCGAACGCACCGGCGACGCGTTGCCGCGCACGCGGCGCGTGCCGGCAGACGTCGACGCCATCGTGCTCAAGGCGCTGCGTTCGGAGCCGACGCATCGCTACGCGTCGGCCGGTGCGCTCGCGGCCGATCTGCAGCGCTGGCTCGCCGCGCGGCCCGTGCACGCACAGCGCGGCAACTGGACGTATCGCCTGAGCCGCTTCGCCTGGCGCCGCCGCTGGTGGCTCGCCGGCGCGCTCGTCGTCACGGCGTTGCTTACCGCGTTCCTGCTCGATCGCGACGCGCAGCACGCGCGCATCGCCGTCGAGCGCGACCGCGCACACGCCGTGGCGCGCTTCATGGATGAGTTGTTCGAAAACACGGACTCGCTGCACCGCCGCGGCGAAGACGTGACGGTGCGACAGATGCTCGACCTCGGCGCCGCGAGCCTCGCCTCGCGCGGCGACATGGCGCCGGAGCAGCAAGCCGCGCTGCTGTTCGCCACGGGCCGCGCCTACAACGCGCTCGGGCGCAGCGAAGATGCCACGCCGCTGCTGGAGCGCGCGCGCGCCGCGCTCGTCGAAGCGCACGCACCGGACGAACAGCTCGCGCCGGTGGAGCTCGCGCTCGCCGCGGCGTACAGCGGCAGCCGTCGTCTCGCCGAAGCCGTCGCCGCTGACGAACGCGCACTCGCGCGCTACGGGACGCTGCCCGCGCGCCATGCCGACGAGATGGCGCAGGCGCAGATCCGCGCACTGCACAACCACGCGGTGACGCTCGGCCGGCCGCTTGCCGACATCCGTCGCGACCTCGACGCCGTGCTCGCGTCGCTCGAACAGCGCGAAGCGCCGGTGGCGCTGCGCGTCGCCGCGTGGCGCGCGATGACGATGGCCTGGGGCAGCGACAACGTCGGCGTCACCGCCGCCGCGGAACGCGCGATGAGCTTGGCGCAACGCGCGTATCCGGCGGGCGATCCCCGCCTCCTGCCCGTGCGCTACGCCTACGTCACGGCGTTGCAGGAACGCGAGCCGGAGCGCACCGCCGAGCTAATGCCCGCCTTGATCGACGAGTACGAACGACGCCTCGGCGCAAGCGCGATGGTGGCGTCGCTGCTCGGCAACTACGGCAGCCTGCTCACACGCCTCGGCCGCGCCGCCGACGCAATGCCCGT
>CAMLLF010000571.1 GCA_946480705.1 uncultured Lysobacteraceae bacterium
GCACGCCGTGTTCGTGCTGTCGCAGGCCGCCGAGCACGGCACCTATCCGCGCATCCTCGCGATCGCCGGTTCGGACCGTTCCGCCGAGGTTCGCGGCCAGGCGTTGTTCTGGCTCGCGCAGATGGAAGACCCGCGCGCGGGCGCCGACATCATCGCGGCGATCCGGCGCGAAACCGATCCCGAAGCGCGCGAGCAGGCCGTGTTCGCGCTGTCGCAACTGGAAGACGACGAGGGCGACAAGGCGCTGATCGCCGTGATCCGCGGCGACTTTCCGCGCGAGGTCAAGCAGAAGGCCGTGTTCTGGCTCGGCCAGTCGGGTTCGGATACGGCGATCGCGTTCCTGGACGACGTGTTGAAGTAGCGGGAATGGAGAATCGGGAATCGGCAACCGCGGCGCAGGCGGGGACAGTGGAACCGTGCTGTTCAAGGGGGTGAAAGGCGACCGCTCCGAACCGCAGGTTCTGACCGTCCTGAACGTGCCGCTGACAGAAGTGGCAGTTCCGCGGAGCGGAACCCGGAAAGCCTCCCGGGACCCCGACCCCGTCCGTCAGCCCAATCCCGTCCGCCGGTCCGATTCCCGGCGGTTCGTGCGCCAGAACGCATTTCCGGGACCTCCGTCGGCGCTATCGTGCGAACGCCCTCATCACGGCGCTGGTGCTAAGCTAGCGCCGCGATCGTTCTAGGGGTGGATCGGCGGGGGCTGTCCGCGATCGTTTCTGGTAGCCGGTTCGGGCGTCGTCATCGACGTCGATCCGGTAACTGCGGCCCTGTTTGGAGGCGATATGTCGACCCAGCGATCGTGGAACCCGACCTGGCCTTCGACCCTTCCCGAGTCCGGCGCTGTGCCGGCTTCTGCGTCGTCGCCTACGCGACCGCCCAATGCGCCGGTGCCGCCGCGCGCGCCGATCACGCCGCCGACCCAGCAGGCCCGCCCCACGCCGCCGCCCGTGTCCCGGCCGGTCACGCCGCCCGCCCCGTCGCTCGGCCGTCCGGCGCCGCCGCCAAGCGCCGGTCATCTCGGCGTGCCTGCCCATCAGACCAACAACGCCGTGCTCGCCGACCTCGCGCGCCAGGCCCGCGCGGCACGCGGCGAACTGCAGGCCGCGCAGGAAGCTTTCGCGCGGCGCGCGCTCGCGCTCTACGAGACGCTGCGCATCGTCGACGACAGCCTCGCGCAGCTCGCGACCCACGTGCTCGGCAACACCGTCATCGCCTCGGCCTGGTTCAGCTCGCGCAACCACCACCTCAACCAGCGCTCGCCGCTCGAAGTGCTCATGGTCGGCGACCGCGAGGCCGTCGTCAGCGAACTGATGCGGCTCGAGCACGGCGTCTACTGAATCGAGTGACGAGTAGCGAAGCGTGAGAAACGAGTGGGGCGGTGCTCCGCTGGTTTTGTCGCCTCGTCGTTTCGCGAGTGCCCTGCATGGCGGGCAATGACTAAAGATGAAGCGAGAAACGGGCGGGCGCGAGTCCTGCGAGTTTCGCGCCTCTTCACTTTTTCGGCGCAGCAGTGGAAAGTCGGGCAAAGGAACGCGTGGAGCGACAAACCACTCGTTTCTCACTCCTCGTCCCTCTTTCCTGTCTCTCCATGCGGATCGATTCGTTCTTCCACGCGGCCACGAACACGTGGTCGCATCTTCTTAGCGCCGGCGACGAAACCGCTGCGGCGATCATCGACCCGGTACTCGATTTCGATGCGGCCGGCGGCCGCGTCTCGACCGAGTCGGCGCAGGCGATTCTCGCGGCCGTGCACGCGCACCGCCTGCGTGTCGAATGGCTGCTCGAGACCCACGCACACGCCGATCACCTGACCGCGACCGACTGGCTGCGACGCACGCTGCGCGCCGAAGGCCATCCCGCGCGCAGCGCGATTGGTGCCGGCATCGTCGCCGTGCAGAAGCACTGGAAACAGGTCTTCGGTCTCGGTGACGACTTCGCCGCCGACGGTTCCGATTTCGATCATCTGATCGCCGACGGCGAGTCGCTGCCGCTCGGCGCGCTGACGATCGAGGCGCTCGCCACGCCCGGGCATACCAGCGACGGCGTCAGCTATCGTGTCGGCGACGCGGTCTTCGTCGGCGACACGGTGTTCTCGCCGGCAGCCGGCACGGGACGCTGCGATTTTCCGGGCGGCGACGCGGCGACGCAGTACCGCTCGATCCGGAAGCTCTACGCCCTGCCCGAATCGACGCGGCTGTATCTGTGCCACGACTACCCGCCGCGCGACGCCGAACCGCGCGCCGAGATCGACCTCGTCGAACAGCGCAGCGGCAACGCCCAGCTGCGCCGCGACACGCGCGAAGCCGACTACATCGCGCAGCGCGAAGCACGCGACGCGACGCTGCCCGCGCCGCGTCTGCTGTATCCGTCGCTGCAGGTGAATATCCGGGCCGGGAAGCTGCCGCCGGCGGATGAGCGGGGGCGGGTGTTTTTGCGGTTGCCCGTGATTGCGGGCGACGAGTGGAGAGAAGTGAGAAACGAGTAAACGCGCAGCCTGAAGATTCCATCGCGCCACTCTTTTCTCACTCCTATGTACTCATTCCTATGCTCGCCCGATATCTCACCGTCGCCGCGCTCCTCCTCACTGCCGCCACGCCCACCCTCGCCTGGGGCCCGATCGGCCACGCCACCGTCGCCGGCATGGCGCAGCAGCGCGTATCCGAGCCGGTGCGGCGCGAGATCCGCGCGCTGCTGCAGGCCGACGACGAAAGCACGCTCGTCGACGTCGCGGTCTGGGCCGATGATCTGCGCGACACCGACCCGGCGCGTTTTCGCGCGACCAGCAAATGGCACTATGTGAACTTTTCCAGCGATGCCTGCCGCTATGACGCCGGCCGCGACTGCCGCGGCGGCGAGTGCGTGGTGGCGCAGGTCGCGCGCAACACGGACATCCTCGCCGACCGCTCGCGCCCGCGTGCCGAACGCGCCGACGCGCTGCGCTTCGTCACGCATTTCGTCGCCGACGTGCATCAGCCGCTGCACGCGAGTCCGCGCCGCGACAAAGGCGGCAGCAGCGTGCAGCTGCGCTACGGCCGCGAGAACTGGAACCTGCATTCGGTCTGGGATTCGCTGATCCTCAAATCCGCGCAGCGCCGCTGGCCGGACTACGCCGCGACGCTCGCGGCCGGCACCGACTGGTCGGCCGCGGCCGGCAGTCCGGCGCAGTGGGCCGAGGAGTCGTGCCGCATCGTGCGCGACGGCAACGTCTATCCCGGCGGCGGGCGCATCGACGACGCCTGGCTCGCTCGCCAGCGGCCGGTTGCCGAGAAGCGCGTGCAGCAGGCCGCGGCACGGCTGGCCGACCTGCTCGAACGCGCGCTCGGCCGACCGCGGCGCTGACGCAAACCCGGCGTTTGCCTGTGCTAGCTTTGGCGGATTCTCACAACGACGACAACGACGCCCCATGCAGACCCGCCGCACGAAGATCATCGCCACCCTGGGCCCTGCGACCGACGCGCCCGGCATGCTC
>CAMLLF010000572.1 GCA_946480705.1 uncultured Lysobacteraceae bacterium
CGGCCGTACGATCGCCGCGGCGATCGAGGCCGGTGCGATCGGCTGCAACATCGAGGACAGCTTTCCGGCCGACGGCAGCCTGCGTCCCGTCGACGCGGCGGCCGCGCGCATCGCGCAGGCGCGCGCCGCGGCGGATCGCAGCGATGTCGCGTTTTTCATCAATGCTCGCTGCGACGTGTTCTTCCAGAAACCGGCCGACGCGCACGACGCGGCCATGGTCGAGGCCGCGCTCGAACGCGCCGACGCCTATGCGAAGGCCGGCGCCGACGGGGTGTTCGTGCCGGGTCTCGTCGACGCCGGCCTGATCGCCAAGATCGCCGCGGCGTCGCCGCTGCCGGTCAACGTGATGATCGGCGGCAGCTCGCCGTCGCTGGCCGCACTCGCCGCGGCCGGCGTCGCGCGCATCAGCTACGGCCCGGGCCCGTATCTCGCGGCGATGAATGCGGTCAAGGAAGGCGCGAAGGCGATCTACGGCTGAGTGCACGACGCGCGACGACGACGCTGTGTCGTCGTCGCGCGGAGGAATGCGCGGCGAATTGCGTAGTGATCGTGAGACCACGACGACGAGGCAGGCGTGCATGCGAACCCCCGGGAAAATTCTCGCGCTGGCCGGTGCGCTGACCGTGCCCTGCATCGCGGCGGCGCAGTGCGACTATGTCGAACGACACGCGATCGCAGCGGCATTCGCGAAGGACATCGAGCGCAGCGGCGGCGTCACGGTCGATATGCGCGATGCGCAGGGTCGCGCCTATCAGGCATGGGATGCGGAACTCAACCGGCTCTATCGCGAACTGCTCGCGACGGTGAAGCAGGATTCCGATCGCGACGCGCTGCGCAAGGCGCAGCGCGCCTGGCTCGCGTTTCACGAGGCCGAAGGCGACTGGGACTGGAGCGGCGCGATGCATGGCCGCGAGGGTACGTCGGGCCCGCTCAACGTGGCCGGTTCGGCGCTGACGAGGCTGCAGCAGCGCATCTGCGATCTGCGAGATGCGCTCGATATCGTCGCACTGCACGCGGACGAGTGAGGATCAGGGCGGGGACGCGATCGCGAGAAAGTCCTCGACGATCCGCGCCGCCGGCGCACGCAGCGCTGGGTGTCGGCTGCTGCGCGTTCCGGGCCGAATGACACGGCAACATCGGTTCATCGGGTTCCGCAAGGAGAGCCATGGTGCGACGTGACGCGGCGCGTCGATCGCGTTCGCATCGCGCGTCTCCGACGCTTGTATACGTTCCTGCAAGTGATAAGTGGCGAACGGGCCGTCGCGCCGTCGCGTAACAAGTACTTCACACCGCGGAGCGCATAGTGAGACTCCTTCGCCTCACGCCTTCTCGTCGAGGCAGTCCCCAGCTCGATGGCATCTTCCGCATCGCAATGCGGGGCCAAGCCTATCTCTCCGTATTTGTGCCGGGCACCGGCATGACTCAGCAGCAGGACACTGCCGCACCGATCCTGGAGCTTGTTTGGCCAAGGACGGCCGATTGGAGTCACACCATGAAAGAACCGACGACATACATCAAGCCAAACAGCGGCAGCGTCACTAGCTCCGGTGCCGACAAGGCTGCGGAAAATCCCATCGGCCGTCCTGCCGTCGTCGAAGCCGATTCCGAACGGGTCGACGAAAAGGCAGTGCGGACTACGGCCAGCCCGCAGCCCGTTGCCGGCGAAAACGACGGGTCCAAGCGTTGAGTTGCCTGACCGCCTGGGTATGTCGGGCGGTCTTTACGAGTCCGGCCGCAAGAATGCGGGCCGCTGACCGGCCGCCGAACCTGCAAATTCGCTGAGCGCAATTGCGCGACATCGCGACTCCGGGCATCCATCTTGAACAACGAGCAGTTGCCGTCACGGCGGAACAGGCAGGTGATTTATTTTCAGTTCTGCGTTTCAGGGCGCGGCGGAATCGCCCCCGCGGCTCTGCAGGAACTGTGGAAGACCGCATCGCGGAGCCAGCACGTAAGGGTAAGTAGAACGTCGCGCGCAGACGCGTGCGGATATATCTACTCGCTTGCCGCGTCTTCGGGACTGGAAAACTTGACAGTGGTAGAAGCCGAGTTGCGGCTGCTGCTGACGGATAACGTGCTCGGCGAAGTCCGTTGCCTTACAAAAATCACGGGTTAGTCCGGACGGGTAGCTCGCAGCGGAAAGCGCAAGCGTTCAGGCGTCTGACGCAGCGGCGCTCGCGCTGATGCCGATGCGCGCCGACCAGCGCACGATTGCTGCGGTACCGGCCGTTGCCGTGTGTCGTGCATTCGGCGTCGAAACAGGCACACTTCCTTCGGCGCGTATTGAGTGCAGCAATTGCTCGGCATTCGCCCGCAACCGTCAATCGTCCATTTTTTCTCCCTCGCCAGCGCTTCCGGAACGCCATGAAACTTTCCCGTCCGACACCGCCGTTCTCCTTGCTTGCCGCCGCCACGCTCGCTCTCTACGGCGGTTTCGCGGCGAGCTCGCCCCTCGCGCCTCCGTCCTCGCCTTGCGAAGCGCCGCGTGGCGATCAAAGCGTCGCCGCTGCGATCGAATCGCGCTTGAGCGCAAGCTCGCGAATGCAGGCGGACGACATCGTCGTCATCGTGGTGGCCGGCGCGGCGCAGCTGCGCGGACTGGTACGCAGCGACAGGCAAAAGCTCCTCGCCGAGCAGATGGCGGGCGATACCAAAGGCGTAGTGCATCTGGACAACCAGCTCGACGTCGTCGATTGGGCGCCTGTCACGGATTTCGCTCGCAACGAGGCGTCGCGACGCGACGGCGCTCATCGATCGCGCCAAACGCGCAGCGATACATGGATCACCGCGACGGTGGAGAAGATGCTGGCGATGTCGCTCGGCACCGACAATTGCCAGATCGTCGTCCAGACACGTGACGGTGTTGTCGGGCTGCAAGGCACGATGACGTCGCCCGAAGCTCGCCATATGGCGATCGATCTCGTCAGCGGTACTTCCGGCGTGCGCAGCGTCGACGCGGCTGCCTTGCTTGTCGCAGGGAATGCGGACGCACACTGAGGCTTCGCCGAAAACAAACAGCCAGGCGATCCAGACTACCTGGAGCGGCTTGCGTTTTTTGCCGACAAAAGCACGTGAGGCGTGCCCGTCGCCACGCGGCGCGCCGCCGTAGCGGCGCACGAGCGGCCCGACGGTCGGTCCCTGCAGAATGATCGGCGCAAGGCTGCGTGTGCAGGTCCGGCAGTAGATCGACGTGCGCTCATGATCGTTATCGGAGTGTTACGAAGCCGGTTTACCTTCTCCGGAAGTTTTTGCTGGCGATGTCGCGGCAAGCAGCGTACAGTGCCTGCACTGTGCTTGTTTGGTCACGGTGATTGCTTGACCCCGGTTAGTCCGAGATCCCGCCTCTCATTGTTCGCAACTCAACCTTGCAAACCAGTCGCTCGCACCGACGCGATGTCGGCGCATATCTACTAATGCAAGGAGTTTCAAATGTCGAATCGACAGAGTGGCACCGTA